>DASPYH010000001.1:0-2580 GCA_035636875.1 Mycobacteriales bacterium
CGTCTGGCGGCGGCCAGGATCCCGCACGGACGGCTCCCGCCTGGACGAGGACGACGTCCGGGTCAGGCCGGGGCGCCGGTCCCGGCCACGGACCCGGACCCGTCCCCGGCACGAGGACGCCGAGTCCGGCACGGTCACCACCGTCGATCGCGGCCGCTACACGGTCCTGTTCGACGGCCGCCCGGTGACGGCCGTGCGGGCCCGCGAGCTCGGCCGGCGCGCAGTCGTCGTCGGTGACCGGGTCGCGCTCGTCGGCGACCTCTCCGGCGGCCCCGACTCGCTCGCCCGCATCGTCCGCGTCGAGGAGCGGACGACGGTCCTGCGCCGCAGCGCCGACGACACCGACGCCGAGGAGCGGGTCGTCGTCGCCAACGCCGACCAGCTCGTCGTCGTCACCGCCCTCGCCGACCCGCCGCCGCGGACCGGACTGATCGACCGGTGCCTCGTCGCCGCGTACGTCGGCGGCCTCGACCCGCTGTTGTGCCTGACCAAGGCCGACCTCGCCCCGCCGGACGAGCTGCTGGCGGCGTACGCCGACCTCGGCGTGCCGGCCGTGACGACGTCTCGCGGGGCCGACCTCGCCCCGCTGCGCGAGCGGCTGGCCGGGCGCACGTCCGTCCTGATCGGACACTCGGGCGTGGGGAAGTCCACGCTGGTCAACGCGCTAGTCCCGGAGGCGGGCCGGGCCACCGGCGCGCTCAGCTCGGTCGGTCGCGGCCGGCACATCTCGTCGTCGGCGATCGCGCTGGCGCTGCCCGGCGGCGGCTGGGTCATCGACACGCCGGGCATCCGGTCCTTCGGGCTGGCGCACGTGACCCCGGCGGACCTGCTCGCCGCCTTCCCCGACCTGGCCGAGGGAGCCGAGGACTGCCCGCGCGGCTGCACGCACCTGTCGCCCGCCGAGGGTTGCCGGCTGGACGAGTGGGTCGAGGCTGGACACTCGACTCCCGGCCGGCTGGCGTCCTTCCGCCGGCTGCTCCAGGCCCGCAGCGCGAGCGACTGGTAGCCGCCGACCGGCGCCGTGCCGACCGCTCGCCAGCACCGACGCCGCGTACGGCGTCAGCCGGCCGGTCACCAGCAGCTCGACTCCGCGTACGGCGTGAGCTGCTCGGTGCCCGGGCGCGTCCAGCTACTGCCTGGCGGCGGCGCTCGACCAGTCCGCTCAGCCAGGCGGGGAGTCGTCACGACCCCGCCCACGCGTTGATAACCGCGACGGTAGCGTGCCCGGCATGGACGAGTCGCCCGACCTCCCGCCGGCGGACGACGACCTCTGTCTCGCGCTGGCGCTGGCGGACACCGCCGACGAGCTGACCTCGGCCCGCTACCTGGCGCTGGACCTGCGGGTGGAGACCAAGCCGGACGCGACGCCGGTCAGCGACGCCGACCGCGCGGTCGAGCAGGAGATCCGCAGGGTGCTGGCACTGCGGCGGCCGGGCGACGCGGTGGTCGGCGAGGAGTACGGGCGGAGCGGCGGGGGCACCCGCCGGTGGGTGGTCGACCCGGTCGACGGCACCAAGAACTTCGTGCGCGGCGTGCCGGTCTGGGCCACGCTGATCGCCCTGATGGAGGCGGAGGAGGTCGTCCTGGGGGTGGTGAGCGCGCCGGCGCTCGGGCGCCGCTGGTGGGCCGCACGCGGGCAGGGCGCGTGGGTGCGCGCGGTCGGCCGGCAGCCCCGCCGGCTGGAAGTGTCGGGTGTGCGCGCCCTGGCCGAGGCCAGCTTCTCGTACTCCTCGCTGGGGGGCTGGCAGGCCGCCCCAGGGGGTCTGGACGGGCTGCTCGAGCTGAGCCGCCGGGTCTGGCGTACCCGCGGCTACGGCGACTTCTGGTCCTACGCGCTGGTGGCCGAGGGCGCGGTGGACGCGGCGGCGGAGCCGGAGGTCTCGCTGTGGGACCTGGCCGCGCCGGCCGTGCTGGTGGAGGAGGCCGGTGGACGGTTCAGCGACCTGCACGGGCGGCGCGGGCCGGCCGGCGGCAGCGCGGTGGCGACCAACGGCCTGCTGCACGACGAGGTGCTCGGCCTGCTCGGCGCCGCTGCCGACTAGGCGAGCTCAAGGTCCGTGTGCCGGGCCAGCAGGACGAAGTCGCGGTCGTGCGCGAGCACCCGCGCACCGACCCGGATCGCGACCGCGGCCACCAGGCAGTCGGTCAGCGACCGCACCGGCTCGCCCTGCCGGTCGCAGGTGCGGTGCAGCCGGGCCGCGGTCTCCCAGTCGAGCGCGTTCACCGGGACGTGGTCCATCGCGGCCAGCATCCGGCGCAGTTGCAGGTCGTCGGTCTCCGTCCGGGAGCCGGCGAGCAACTCCATGTGGACCACGTCGGTGGTGCCGAGCACCGCGTCCGCCGCCAGCAGTTCCCGCAGCCGGAAATGGGTGCCGGAGCCGGTGCCGCGCAGGTATTCCGTCCAGGCGGACGTGTCGACGAGGATCACCCGAGCTCCCCGGCCTCCGCTCGGCGCCCCGCGTCGAGGTCGCCGCTCCACCCCACGCCCTGCAGCGCGAGGATCTCGTCGCGGGTCATCGGCTCGCCGAGCAGCCGGCCCAGGGCCATGTGGACCGCCTCCCGCTTGGTGCGCAGGTTGAA
>DASPYH010000002.1:0-4295 GCA_035636875.1 Mycobacteriales bacterium
GGCCGGCGGGACGGCGAGGACCGCGAGCGCGGTCAGCCAGGCGATTCCGAGGAGCACCGGGCGGACCGAGGGCCACAGGTCGCTGACGTACGGCCGGGTGGGTCCCAGCGCATCGACCGCACCGTAGGCCCCGCCGACAGCCAGGCCGCCGGTCAGCGGCAGCCAGGTCGGGTGTCGGCGAAACGCCAGCCAGGCCACCACCGGCACCAGCATCGCGATGTCCCGCACGGCGTCGATCCGGACCAGCAGCCCGAGCCCGACCAGCAGCCCGGCCAGCGCGGCGAGCGGGCGGCCGCGGCTGGTCACCACGTCCACCAGCAGGCACATCGCGGCCAGCAGCAGCAGCTGCGCGAGCGGCTCGCTGTACGTCGAGCGCGCGATGAGCAGCACCGGCTGGGTGAGCCCGACCGCCAGCGCCGCGGCCGGTGCCCAGCGCGGGCCGATCAAGCGAGCGGCGAGGCCCGCGACCGCGAGCAGCGCGAGCGCGCCGAGGACGGCCGGTGCGATGAGGATCGCTCCCCAGCCGCCGCCCCAGCCGCCCGGGGCCAGCGTCAGCGCGGTCCCGGACATGAACTGGGTGGCCAGCGTGTCACCGACCGGGTAGAGCCCGGGCGCCGCGACGGCGATCGACGGGTGGGCGCCGCCGATCGCATCGAGGTGCGCCGGCACGGTCAGGGTGCCGGAGTGGGCGATCCAGCGGGCGAGCAGCGCATAGACGGCGGAGTCGCGGCGGAGCACGACGTGCCCGGACGCGTGCACGGCGGTGAACGCGGCGAAGCCGGCGGCGACTCCGAGGGTGGCCAGCGCGGACCACCACGGCGTGTGCGCTACCGGTGGCAGGCGGCGCGCGGCGGCGAGCAGCAGCGCGACGACGAGCGCGGCGACAGGCACGGCGACACCCGGCGTCGCGCGCCCGGCCAGCGCCAGGGGGTAGGCCGCCAGCAGCCAGCCGGCGACGACCAGCGCGGGACCGACCGACGCCCAGGCGAGCACCGCGCCCGGGTCGAGTCGCCGACGGGCGGGCCGCGGCTGGGCCGCTTCCGGCGCCGGCACGGCCTCGGCGGGCCCCGCCGGGCTGGACAGATCGAGTCCCACGGCCGGGAGGGTAGCCGCGGCCACTGACGGCCTCGGCCGGCCGGGCGGCCGTACGGTGGGACGGAGCCGACGCCGGCCGTGCCCGGCCGGCTCGCTACTGTCCCGTGCAGCGGGCGCTGCGGGGCCGCCCCGGTCGCAGGCACTAGCCTCCGGCAGGACCGCGCGGCGCCAGCGCGGCGAAGCCGGGCGGGCGGTCCCCTCGGCGTGGAGGGATGGATCGGTGGACCTGTACGAATACCAGGCGAAGGAGCTCTTCGCCGCGCACGCGGTGCCCGTGCTGCCGGGCGAGGTGGCCGACACCCCCGAGCAGGCGCGCGTCGCCGCCGCCCGGATCGGCGTCCCCGTCGTCGTGAAGGCGCAGGTCAAGACCGGTGGTCGTGGCAAGGCCGGCGGGGTGAAGCTGGCCGGCTCGGCGGACGAGGCCGCGCAGGAGGCTGGCGCGATCCTCGGCCTCGACATCAAGGGCCATGTGGTGCACCGGGTGCTGGTGACCGAGGCGAGCGACATCGCCGAGGAGTACTACCTGTCCTACCTGCTCGACCGCGCCAACCGCACGTTCCTGGCGATGGCCTCCGTCGAGGGCGGCATGGAGATCGAGCAGCTCGCGGTCGAGCGCCCGGAAGCGCTCGCGCGGGTCCCGGTCGACCCGCTGGACGGGGTGGATCGTGCCGCCGCCGAGCAGATCGCCGACACCGCCGGCTTCCCGGCCGCGGTGCGCGACCAGGTGGTGGACGTGCTGGTTCGGCTGTGGGAGGTCTTCACCGCCGAGGACGCGACGCTGGTGGAGGTCAACCCGCTGGTCCGTACGCCGGACGGCAGGGTGCTCGCGCTCGACGGCAAGGTGAGCCTCGACGACAACGCCGGTTTCCGGCACCCCGCGACGGCGGTCGCCTTCGCGGACCCGGGCGCGGCGGACCCGCTCGAGCGGCAGGCGAAGGAGAAGGACCTCAACTACGTCAAGCTCGACGGACAGGTCGGCATCATCGGCAACGGGGCGGGGCTGGTGATGTCCACCCTGGACGTGGTCGCGTACGCGGGGGAGCGGCACGGCGGCGTGCGCCCGGCGAACTTCCTCGACATCGGCGGCGGTGCCTCGGCCGAGGTGATGGCGAACGGGCTGGAGATCATCCTGGCGGATCCGAGCGTGCGTAGCGTGTTCGTGAACGTCTTCGGCGGCATCACCGCCTGCGACGAGGTCGCGAACGGGATCGTGCAGGCGTTCCGGCTGCTCGACTCCCGCGGCGAGGCGGTCACGCTGCCACTGGTGGTTCGGCTCGACGGCAACAACGCGGACGAGGGGCGCCGGATCCTCACCGAGGCCGCGCTGTCCCGGGTCGAGCAGCTCGACACCATGGACGGCGCCGCGGAGCGGGTGGCCGAGCTCGCCGGTGCTGGTGCCGGCCGAGGCTGAGGAGACGATCTGCCGTGTCCATCTTCCTCGACGACTCCGCCAAGGTCATCGTGCAGGGCATGACCGGCTCGGAGGGTCTCAAGCACACCCGGCGGATGGTCGCCTCCGGCACCCGGGTGGTGGGCGGGGTCAACCCGCGCAAGGCCGGCCAGGAGGTCGACGGGATCCCCGTCTTCGGGTCCGTCGCCGACGCCGTGGCCGCGACCGGCGCGGACGTGTCGGTGGTCTTCGTGCCGCCCCGCTTCGCCCGGGAGGCGGTCGAGGAGAGCGTCGACGCCGCCGTACCGCTGGTGGTCGTGATCACCGAGGGCATCCCGGTGCACGACACGGCGGCGTTCTTCGCCCGCGCCCGGCGGTCCGGCACGACGCGGCTGATCGGGCCGAACTGCCCGGGCCTGATCACGCCCGGCCGGTCCAACGCCGGGATCATCCCCGCCGACATCACCAAGGCCGGCCGGATCGGGCTGGTCTCGAAGCCGGGAACGCTGACGTACCAGATGATGTACGAGCTGCGTGACATCGGCTTCTCCACCGCGGTCGGCATCGGCGGCGACCCCGTGATCGGGACAACGCACATCGACTGCCTGGCCGCCTTCGAGGAGGACCCGGACACCGACGTCGTGGTCATGATCGGTGAGATCGGCGGCGACGCGGAGGAGCGGGCGGCGGAGTTCATCGCCGCGAGCGTGACCAAGCCGGTCGTGGGGTACGTCGCCGGCTTCACGGCGCCGGAGGGCAGGACGATGGGCCACGCGGGCGCGATCGTGTCCGGGTCGTCCGGCACCGCACAGGCGAAGAAGGAGGCCCTCGAGGCGGCCGGCGTCCGGGTCGGACGCACTCCGAGCGAGACCGCGCGGCTGGTGCGCGAGGTGGTCCGGGGCTGACGGCCCGGCCGGCCGGGGTTGGTCCGCGCCCCCACGGGCAGCCGCCCGCTCTTGCCCGGGGACCCAGCAATTGGCGCGGCTCTTGCCGCGGACCGGCGGCTGGCGCCCGCTCGTGCCCTGGACCGGCAGCTGCCGTTGGCTCTTGGCCCCGGGACCCGGACTGCTGCGGCCGAGCATCCGGAGACGCAGGTCGGCGGGGTCCTGGCCCCGGCGTGCCTGCCGAGCAGGGCGCCGGCATCCTGCGAGAGTGGGGCGCCGTGACGGACGTGCTGCGTGGCCGGGACAGGACGGGACGGGACCGGACGTCCCCTGCCGGCGCGCGGCCGTCCCGGCCGCCGGTCGTCCTGCTTGCCACGCTCGCCGCGCTCGGCGCCGCACTGTCCGGGCTCGCCGTGGTGGCCGCCGTCGTCCTGGTCGCCTGGGTCGCCGACTCCCGCTCCGGTGCGTCCGGCGCTGATGCCGTCCGCGCCGCCGCCGACGCCTGGCTGCTTGCCCACCGCGGCGGCCTCCGCCTGCCCGCCGGCTCGGTCGGCGCGGTGCCGCTCGGCCTCACCGTGCTGGCCGCGGTACTGCTGCACCGGGCCGGAGCCTCGCTGGCGCGCGCGAGCGAGATCACCGACCTGCACGCCGCCGGCCGCGCCGCCGCCGCACTCGCCATGGCGTACGCGCTCATCGCCGCGGCGGTGGCCCAGCTCGCGGCCACCGGCCCGGTATCGGCCTCCGTTCTGGCCGCAGGGCTCGGAGCCGCCCTGCTCGCGGCCGCGGCCGGCGGCTCCGGTGTGGTCCGCGGTGCGGGGCTCACCGAGTCGCTGGCCGGCGTGCTGCCGGCGCCCGTGCCGGTGGTCGTCCGCGCGGCGACCACCGGCGTGCTCGCCCTGCTGGGCGGCGGCGCGGCGCTCGTGCTC
>DASPYH010000003.1:0-2024 GCA_035636875.1 Mycobacteriales bacterium
TACGGGAAACGGAGTCCGGCGGCGCGATGACGGCAGGTTGCATGGGACAAGTGTGCCCGATCACCGTTCCAGGCGATATCAGCCCCGGGGAGGCCCGGGGCCGCGCGAGCGAAGGCGAGCGCCAAGAGTTCAGTTGCGTCAGCTGAGCAGCGAGTCCAACCGGCGGTTGACGGCGGCCATCGTCGCCCGGACGACTGCTTGTCGCGGGTCGCCGGACACCAACGCCGAACCGGTCAGTTGCTCGATGGTGCCGCCGTAGACAAGCAGCAGCACGACCACGGCGACCTCGCAGCTGCCGAACGGTACGACGGTGGCGTGCTCGACGAACGACCGGCCCTGCCGCTCGCCGCCCTCGGCCGTGGACAGCAACTGGTCGATCGCATTGGTCGCGGCGACGGCGGCCAGGCGCAGCACGTAGCCGTCGACGGCCGGTCCGCTGGCCACCCCGTACGCGGGGGCCCCGTTGCTGGTCAGTCGGACCTCCACGGTCGCGTCCAGGCCGAGCGTGCTGACCTGGACCTGGTCGATGACGATCCGCGGGACGGTACCCGGGCGGGCCGCCCGGCGCCCCTCGCCCTCGGCATGTCCTTCGCGGGTGCGGATGGGCGTCACCCGGTGCCGGGAGCGCTCGTCAACGTGCGCTGCGGTGGCCGGTACGAGCCCGCTGTGCTGGTCGGCCGGGCGGGAGACGGGCGCCGGCGGTACCCCGGGGATCACCGCGTCCCTGGGCAGGCCGGGGTCGCGGGGCAGGGTCGGCGGTCCGGCCGGGCGGTTGGGACCCTGGCGCCGGGGCTCGGCCGCGAGCCCCATCTTCTGCTTGAGCAGCCGGGCCACCAGCCGGCTGACCTGACCGGGGTCGGCGCCGTCGGCGAGGTCGAGCCGCAGTGTGTGCACGCCGCCCGGGTTCGGGCGCAGTTGCGCGTCGCGGACGCCGGGGACGAGCCGCACGGCGGAGAGCACGGTATCGACGTCGAAGCCGTCCGGCCGGTCGGTCGCCTGCTCTTCCAGATCTTCGTCGTAGCGCAGGTGGGTGGCGATGCGGGCCAGCTCCGGCGGGGCGAGCCCGGACCGGATCCGCTCGCCCTGCTCGACGTACTGGTCGTCCGGCTCCTCGTCGGGTACCTCCGGTACGTCGGGCGGGGCCGGGATGCGCTGGGGCAGCGGGGACGAGGCGCCGGCGAGCGGCTCGCCCAGCGAGCGGAGGGCCGCCGGACGCAGCGGTTCGGTCGAACGCAGTGACTCGGCCGGGGGCAGCGGTCCGACCGGGCGCAGCGGTTCGACCAGCCGCAGCGGTTCGGCCGGTCCGCCGGTGGGCGGGTGCAGCGACTCCGGCGAGTCGCTTCCGGGCCGGCTCAGATCCGGCGGCCGGGTCATCGGGCCGGACGGCGAAGTCATCGGGCCGGGCGGGCGCACGGGTCCCGGTGGACGGGTGCCGTGCTCCCCCGGCGGCGGGACCTGGGCCGGTGGCCGCGGACCGCCCGGCATCGCCAGCGGCGGTCGCGGCTCACCGGGCGGGTGGTTCGGCGCGCGGAACTCGGCCGGGCGGGCGCCGGGTACCCGGGGGTCGGGCCGGGCGGCGGTCGCCCGGTACGTGACCGGCGCGGGGGGCTCGGGTGCCGGGCGGCGGTCGGTGGCGGGCTCGGCGGTGTCGGTACCCCCTTGTGCCGCGCGATAGGCGGCCTCGACCGCCGCGTGGTCCTCGACGACGGCACGCGCCTCGGCGGCTGCTTCGGCCGCCCGCGCGGCCTGGACCGCGGACCCGGCCTGGGCCGCCGCCTGCGCGAGCGCCGGAAGGTCGTCGAACGTGTTGTCGGTCAACGCCGCCGACGGTCGGAACTGCCGATACGGCGGCGGCTCGGCCGGCGGGGCGGCGCGCTCGCCGGACGTCGGCCGCTCCGGTGGGGCGGCCGGGAGCGGCCGCTCGGGCGACGGCGGTATCCAGGACCGGGACGGCGGCCGCTCGGTGTCGAGGTCGCCCTCGTAGGGATGGGGCGGGGCACTCGCCGGTACCTCGCCGGGGCGGG
>DASPYH010000004.1:0-4944 GCA_035636875.1 Mycobacteriales bacterium
GCCGCTCCGGCCGCCGAGAACGGGCGTTTCCGGGTCCCCCGGATCCTCGACGAGGAGGCCTGACGTGGGCTCGGACCTCACTAGGCTGACCGGCGCCGAACTCGGCGCCGCCATCGCCGCCGGCGAGACCAGCGCCGTCGAGGTCGCCCAGGCGCACCTGGACCGCATCGCCGCCGTCGACGAGCGGCTGCACGCCTTCCTGCACGTGGACACCCGGGGGGCGCTGGCCGCCGCGGCCGCCGTCGACGGGCGCCGCGCCGCCGGGCAGCCGCCCGCGAGCCCGCTGGCCGGCGTGCCGCTCGCGCTCAAGGACGTCATCGTCACCCGCGACCTGCCGACCACCTGCGGCTCCCGGATCCTGGAGGGGTGGCTCCCGCCGTACGACGCGGCGGTCACCGAGCGGCTGCGCGCGGCCGGGATCGTCGTGCTCGGCAAGACCAACATGGACGAGTTCGCGATGGGCTCGTCCACCGAGAACAGCGCCTACGGCCCCTCGCACAACCCGTGGGACCTCGCCCGGGTCCCGGGCGGCTCCTCCGGCGGCTCGTCCGCCGCGGTGGCCGGCTTCGAGGCGCCGCTCGGCATCGGCACCGACACCGGCGGCTCCATCCGCCAGCCCGCCGCCGTCACCGGGGTGGTCGGGCACAAGCCGACGTACGGCGGGGTCTCCCGCTACGGGCTGGTCGCGTTCTCCTCCAGCCTCGACCAGGCGGGCCCGTTCGCCCGGACGGTGCTCGACGCGGCGCTGCTGCACGCGGTGATGGGTGGCCACGACCCGCGGGACTCCACGTCGATCGACGCCCCGGTCCCAGCTGTGGTGGCGGCGGCCCGGCAGGGCGCCACCGGCGACCTCGGAGGCCTGCGCGTCGCGCTGGTGCGCGAGCTGGGTGGCGAGGGGTACGAGCCGGGCGTCGAGGCGGCGGTCCGGGACGCGCTGGCCCGGCTGGAGAAGCTGGGCGCGAGCGTGCACGAGGTGTCCTGCCCGTCGTTCGCGTACGCGCTGCCCGCCTACTACCTGATCGCGCCGAGCGAGGCGTCGTCCAACCTGGCCCGCTTCGACGGCGTCCGGTACGGGCTGCGCGTCGGCGACGACGGCGAGCGGTCGCTGGAGGAGGTCATGTCGCTGACCCGCGAGGCCGGCTTCGGACCCGAGGTCAAGCGGCGCATCATCCTGGGCACCTACGCGCTGTCGTCCGGCTACTACGACGCCTACTACGGGCAGGCCCAGAAGGTGCGCACGCTCATCACCCGCGACTTCGCGCGGGCCTTCGGGTCCGCCGACGTGCTGGTGTCGCCCTCCACCCCGACCGTGGCCTTCCCGATCGGGGAGCGGGCGGACGACCCGATCGCGATGTACGCGGCCGACCTGTGCACGCTGCCCGGGTCGCTGGCCGGCTTGCCCGCCATCTCCGTCCCGAGTGGACTGTCCGACGGGCTGCCGGTCGGACTGCAGGTGATGGCGCCCGCGCTGGCCGACGACCGGTGCTACCGGGTGGCCGCGGCGCTGGAGGCCGACCGCGGCGGCCCGCTCACCGAGGAGGCCCCGGCCCTGTGAACGCCCCTGCGGCTGCTCACCTGCGAGCGAATGGCGGCCTCCGGCCGCCGGGAGCGGGGGACATCGTGAACGCACCGGCCGCGACCGCCCCGACCCCTTCGGCCGTCGAGTCCGTCGAGTCCATCGAGGACGTCGTCGCCCGGTACGACCCGGTCATCGGGCTGGAGACGCACGTCGAGCTCGACACGGCGTCGAAGATGTTCTGCGGCTGTCCCACCGCGTTCGGCGCCGAGCCCAACACCCAGGTCTGCCCGGTCTGCCTCGGCCTGCCGGGCTCCCTCCCGGTGGCCAACGCGGCGGCGGTCGAATCGACCATCCGGATCGGGCTCGCGCTCAACTGCTCGGTCGCGGCCTGGTGCCGGTTCGCCCGGAAGAACTACTTCTACCCGGACATGCCGAAGAACTTCCAGATCAGCCAGTACGACGAGCCGCTGTGCACGGACGGCTGGATGGACGTGGAGGTCGACGGACAGACCGTCCGGGTCGGGATCGAGCGCGTGCACCTCGAGGAGGACACCGGCAAGACCCTGCACGTCGGCGGCGCCGCCGGCCGCATCCACGGCTCGGACTACTCGCTGGTCGACTACAACCGGGCCGGGATCCCGCTGGTCGAGATCGTCACCAGGCCGGTGCCCGGCACCGGTGCGCTCGCGCCCGTGGTGGCCCGCACGTACGTGACGGAGTTGCGGGAGCTGATGCGCACGCTGGCCGTGTCGGACGTGCGGATGGAGCAGGGCTCGCTGCGCTGCGACGTCAACGTGTCGCTGTCGCCGAAGGGCTCCGGCGTGTGGGGCACCCGCAGCGAGACGAAGAACGTCAACTCGCTGCGCTCGGTGGAGCGGGCCGTCCGGTACGAGGTCCTGCGGCAGGCCAGGGTGCTCGACTCCGGTGGCCGGGTCGTGCAGGAGACCCGCCACTTCCACGAGGACACCGGCGAGACGACGCCGGGCCGGAGCAAGGAGGAGGCGACCGACTACCGCTACTTCCCCGAGCCCGACCTGGTGCCGCTGGCGCCGGACCCGGCCTGGGTGCAGCGGCTGCGCGAGACACTGCCCGAGCTGCCGTCGGTGCGGCGGTCCCGGCTGGCCGAGCAGCTCGGCGCGACGCCGTTCGAGATGCGGTCGATGGCCAACGCGGGCGTGGTCGACCTGGTCGCCGCGACCGTGCAGGCAGGCGCTCCGGCCGCCGAGGCGCGCAACTGGTGGCTCGGCTACCTGTCCCAGAAGGCCAACGAGGCCGGCGTCGAGACCGCCGACCTTCGGATCAGCCCGGAGCAGGTGGCCCGGGTCGCCTCGCTGGTCTCGGCCGGGACGCTCTCCACCGGGCTGGCCCGCCAGGCCGTGGACGGCGTGCTGGCGACCGGGTCCGATGTGGACACCGTGGTCGCCGACCGCGGCCTGCGTCGGGTCTCCGACGCGGCCGCCCTGGCCGCCGCCGTCGACGAGGCGATCGCGGCGCAGCCGGGCGTGGCCGAGAAGGTCCGCGGCGGCAAGGTGGCCGCGGCCGGAGCGCTGGTCGGCGCGGTGATGAAGGCCACCCGAGGACAGGCGGACGCGAAGCTCGTCCGCGACCTCATCCTCGACCGCCTGGACGCCCGCTGACCGGCACCGCTGCCCTCACGGCGCCCCGGCCGTCGCACCGACGCGCGGGGCCCCTCGGCTGGCCGGCGGTCGCGCTGACTCCGGCCGCGCTCTCGGTGACCTGCGGCGGCTCGGCGGTCGCGTTGGCCCAGCCGGGCTTCGGGTGACCCGCGGCGCCCCGGCGGTCGCGCTGACCCCGGCCGCGCTCTCGGTGACCTGCGGGACCGGGCCGGTGTCCCGGGTCAGGGCGTCAGGCGGAGGATGCGGTCGTCGTCGGGGGCCGGCTCGCCGCGACCGTCCCGGTTGGACGTCAGCACCCACTGCCGGCCGTCCGGCGCGAGCGCGACCGCGCGCAGCCGCCCGTACTCGCCGACCAGCATCGCCTGTGGCGTGCCGACCCCGCCGTGCCCGTCCAGCGGCACCTTCCACAGCCGCTCGCCGCGCAGCGCGGCGACGTACAGGGTGTTCCCGGCGATCGCGACGCCGCTCGGCGAGGCGTCCGACGTCCGCCACGTCACCAGCGGCGCGGCGAACCGTGGGTCGTCCGACGGGCCCTCGACCGTCGGCCAGCCGTAGTCCTTGCCGGCCTGGATCAGGTTCACCTCGTCGAAGCGGTTCTGCCCGAACTCGCTCGCCCACAGCCGGCCTGCCGAGTCGAACGCCAGCCCCTGCACGTTGCGGTGGCCCTTCGAGTAGACCAGCGAGCCGCCGAACGGGTTGCCCGGCGCCGGCTTTCCGTCCGGGGTCATCCGCAGCACCTTGCCGCCGAGCGAGCCGACGTCCTGCGAGTGGCCTCGCTCCGAGGCGTCGCCGGTGCCGGCGTAGAGGTAGCCGTCCGGGCCGAAGACGAGCCGGCCGCCGTTGTGGATGCCGGACCGCGGGATCCCGGTCACGATCGGCTGCGGACGGCCCCCGAGCCGCATCCGCGCGATCCGGTTGTCCTCCGCGGCGGTGTAGTAGACGTAGACCAGCCCGTCCGTGGCGTACGACGGCGAGACCGCGATGCCGAGCAGGCCACCCTCCCCACCACCGTCCACTTCGGAGAGCCGCTGCACCTCGCTGACGCGGCCGGCCGGCGTCACCCGGAGGATGCGGGCCGAGTCCCGCTCGGTGACGAGCGCCTCCCCACCGGGCAGGAAGGCGATGCCCCACGGTGCCTCCAGCCCGCGGACGAGCACCTGCACCTGCACCCGGCCGGCCGGCGGCGAGGTGCGCGACGGTCCGGAGGCCGGACCCGACCCGCTCGAGCAGCCGGCGAGCGCGACCACCATGGCGACGGCGGCCACGCCGGCCGCGATCCTCGGCCGGCCGGGCGGGACACGACGCTTCGAGTCGACCAAGACCGGCGCCTCAGGCAGGGGAGTTGGTGCTGCCGGCGGGCGGCAGGATCCGGATCACCCGGTCGTCCTGCGCGGTGGGCCTGCCCTGACCGTCCTTGTTGGACGTGGTCAGCCACAACGCGCCGTCCGGCCCGGCCACCACCGTCCGGAGCCGCCCGTACGCGCCGACCAGGTAGTCCGACGGCGAACCGAGCCGGCCGCCGCTGTCCAGCGGCAGCGCCCACAGCCGCTTGCCCATCAGCGCCGTCACGAACAGGCCACGCTCCATCACCGCGCAGCCGCCCACGCCGGCGGTGGCGGCGGGCAGCGTCCGGTCCGGCGCGGCGGTGCCCGCTCGGGAGCCGGACGCGGGCGGCGGCCAGCCGTAGTCCCGGCCGGCCTCGACCCGGTTCACCTCGTCGGCGGCCGGCCGGGCCGGCTCGCTCACGTACACCTGTCCGGTGCCGCTCAGGCACAGGCCGGCGACGCT
>DASPYH010000005.1:0-5014 GCA_035636875.1 Mycobacteriales bacterium
ACCAAGCCGGGCGTTCGAGCCCGGGCAGTGCGCGACGCCGGTGCCGGTCGCGGACAGCCGCGCCACCGCGGGGCCGGGAAGGTGCACGCAGTGTGCCAGCCACACGTCCTCGCCCAGCCAGCCCAGCGCGTCGAGGTGCTCGACCGGCGACCGGCCGAAGGTGGCGCGGCAGTAGTCCTCCTCGTCGACGGTCTCGGCCAGGTGGGTGTGCATCCGCACGCCCAGCCGGCGGGCCAGCGTCGCCGCGCCGGTGAGCAGCCGGGTGGTGACCGAGAACGGCGAGCACGGCGCCACCCCCACCCGGACCATCGCGCCCGGAGCCGGGTCGTGGTGCCGGCGCACCGCGTCCTCGGTCGCCGCCAGCGCCGCGTCGGTGTCCTCGACCAGGTCGTCGGGCGGGAGCCCGCCGGCGGACGCGCCCAGGTCCATCGACCCGCGGGTGGCGTGCAGGCGCACGCCCACCGAGTCGGCCGCGTCGATGGTCGCGGCCAGCAGGTCCCCGCCGCGCGCCGGGAAGACGTAGTGGTGGTCGCTGCTGGTCGTGCAGCCGGACAGTGCGAGCCTGGCGAGGCCGGCGGTGGCCGCGGCGCGGGTCACCTCGGCGTCCAGCCTGGACCACACTGGATAGAGCGCGCGCAGCCAGTCGAAGAGCCCGGAGTCCGGGGTGAACCCGCGGGTCGCCCACTGGTAGAGGTGGTGGTGGGTGTTCACCAGGCCTGGGGTGGCCAGGCAGCCGGAGGCATCCAGGACGCGGCCGGGCGGCAGCGTGGCGGTGACCGCGGCCGGTGCCGGCCCGGCACCGACGGCCCGGATCACGCCGTCGGAGATCACCAGGTGGCCGCGCTCGTGCTCGGTGCCAGCCGGATCCACAGTGGACACCGCGCAGCCGTCGAGGACCAGTGGGCCGGTCATGGCGTGTCCCGCACGGTCGCATGAGGACGCCCGCGCTCCCCCCTCGGTGCCTGCCTTCCGGTCGTCCTCGAGGCGGCCAGCCGGACGGCCGCCAGGATCGCCTCGTAGCCCGTGCACCGGCACAGGTTGCCGGCCAGCGCCTCCCTGATCTCGCCGTCGGAGGGCCGCGGCGACTGCCGCAGCAGGTGGTGGGCGGCGACCACCAGGCCGGGAGTGCAGAAGCCGCACTGCACGGCCCCCGCGTCGAGGAACGCCTGCTGCACCGGATCGAGCTCGCCGCCGGCGGCCAGGCCCTCGACCGTACGCACGGTCCGCCCGTCCGCCTGGCCGGCGGCGACCAGGCAGGCGCAGACCAGCTGGTCGTCGAGGTAGACGGTGCACGAGCCGCACTCACCCTCCTCGCAGGCGTTCTTGGTGCCCGGCAGGCCCATCCGCTCGCGCAGCGCGACCAGCAGGCTCTCCGCGGGCGACACCCCGTCCGCGCTGCGCACCCGTCCGTTGACCGTCAGCGTGAACCGCACTGTTCCTCCCGCCCCCGCACGACGCGACGGGAGGGCCTCGCAGCGACTGCCAGCCCGCTCACCATGCACCCCGCCCCCGCGCGTAACGACGCGGGGGCTCGCCCGTGAGCGCCAGCCCGCTCACCATGCCGCCCGCTCCCGGTAGCGCAGCCACGCCCGGAGCAGGACGCGGCGGCCCAGCACGGCGAGCGCGTGCCGGCGGTACGCGCCGGTACCCCGCACGTCGTCGATGGGCGCCGCTGCCCCCGCGACCAGCTCGCCGAACCGGACCGCGAGCGGCTCCGGGAGGTCCCCCCGGGACTCCCACAGCCCGCGGTCGGCCAGCTCGGCGGCGAGGAACGCCTCCGCCTCGCGCGCCCGCCGCGGCGTCGGGGCGACCGAGCCGAGGCCCGTGCCGACCCTGCCGGCGACGGGGTCGAGCCCGACCGCGACCGAGCACACCGCGATCACCATCGCGTTGCGGGTGCCGACCTTGGCGAACTCCTGCGGTCCCGGCGCCACCGGCAGCTCGACCCCGGCGATCAGCTCGTCCGGGGCGAGCGCGCTCCGCTTGACCCCGGTGAAGAACTCGCCCACCGGGATCCGCCGCCGGCCGCGGACCGAGGCCACCTCGACCACCGCCCCCGCCGCCAGCAGCGGCGGGTGGGCGTCCCCGGCCGGCGACGCCGAGCCCAGGTTGCCGCCGACCGTCCCCCGGTTGCGGATCTGCGGCGACCCCACCGTGCGTGCCGCGGCGGCGAGCCCCGGCGCGAGGCGGCCCAGCTCGGCGACCACCCGGGCGTACGGCACGCCCGCGCCGATCCGCAGCAGCCCGTCGTGCCGGCTCCAGCCGGCCAGCGCGTCCACCCGGGTCAGGTCGAGCAGGGCGGCGGGCCGGGTCCGGCCGGCGTTCAGCTCGACCATGAGGTCGGTGCCGCCGGCGATCGGCACCGATTCGGGCCGCGCCGCCTTCTCCGCCAGCGCGTCCTCCCAGCTGGTCGGCGCGACGAAGTCCACGCTGCTCACCCTCGCGCCGCCTCGTCGAGCAGCCGGTCCAGCCGGAGCCGCACGATCTTGCGCAGCTCCTCCCGGACGACGGCCCGCTCGGTGGCCACGTCGTTGTCCAGGCGGGAGCGCAGCAGCGCGAGCAGGTCGTCGCCGGAGCGCCCGGCGGCGGACACGAGGTAGACGTGGCCGAACCGCCGCTCGTACGCCTCGTTGCCGGCCGCCAGCGCCGCCAGGGTCGCCGGCCGGGCACCGTCCACCCCGGCCTGCTCCCGGCGGGACCAGCCGGCGTCCCGGGCGTCGCCCGCCGGTCGCTCGCCGATCCGCGGGTGGGCGGCCAGCGCCCGCTCCAGCTCAGACCAGGGCAACCCGGCCAGCGCCGCGTCCGCGGCGGCCGCGACGGCCGCCCGGTCCTGGTACGGCCGTCCGGCGCTGACCGTTCTCGCCCACGCCGGCGAGGCGCAGCAGTCGAGCAGCATCCGCTCGGCGGCACCGGCTGGCGCCGCGTTGACGGCCTCCAGCCCGGCGTCTGCCGTACGGGCTTCGGACACGCCGCCTCCCGGGCCGTCGTTGGCTCTCCGGTGCATCTTCCCCCACCAGCGGCAGACCCGGGGAGCGAGAGATCCGGCGGGTCGAGGGCGTTGATCGACTCGGTGGGTGAGGATGTCCGGGTGCAGAAGGTAGAGGTCGTTCCGCGCTCCCTCGAGGATCTTGCCGGTCAGCTGACGCCCGAGCAGGCGGAGCGGCTCCGGACGGCGGCGGCCCGGGCCAGGCAAGTGCTGGCCGGCCGGGTGGTGTGGAGCGTGAGCTCGACCGCGACCGGCGGCGGGGTGGCGGAGATGCTCCACGCCATGCTGGGGTACGTCGCGGGGGCGGGCGTCCAGACCGGCTGGCTCGTGCTCGCCGCCGACCAGGACTTCTTCCGGATCACCAAGCGCCTGCACAACGCCATCCACGGCATCCCGGACGGTGCGTGGACGGCGTTCCAGCACGAGTACTACGAGCGCGTGCTGCGGCGCAACGTCCCCGAGCTGCTCCGGCACGTCGGCCCCGACGACATCGTGCTGCTGCACGATCCGCAGCCGGCCGGGCTGGTCGGGCCGCTGCGCGACGCCGGCGTCCTGGTGGTCTGGCGGTCGCACATCGGGCGGGACGTGCCGAACGAGGCGTCCGCCGCCGGGTGGGAGTTCCTCCGCCCGTACCTCGAGCCGGCTGACGGCTTCGTCTTCTCCCGCCGCCAGTACGCGCCGCCGTGGGTTCCCGCCGACCGGCTGTGGGTCATCCCACCGTCGATCGACCCGCTGTCGGCGAAGAACCGGCCCCTCTCCGCGGACGAGCGCCTCAGCATCCTGCTCGGCGCCGGCCTGCTCGCCGGAGGGCGCCCGGTCGGGTCCGCCCGGGTGCAGGGCGCCCCACCGCCACCCCCCGACCTGCCGCTGGTCGTCCAGGTTAGTCGATGGGACCGGCTCAAGGACATGGCCGGGGTGATGCTCGGCTTCGCCCAGCTGCCGGCCTCGGTGCGGGACGCCCACCTGATGCTCGCCGGCCCGGCGGTGGAGGAGGTCAGCGACGACCCCGAGGGCGCGGCGGTGCTGGCCGAGTGCCTGCACACCTGGCGCGGACTGCCGGCCGGCGTGCGCGAGCGGGTGCACCTCGCCAGCCTGCCGATGCACGATCCGCAGCTGAACGCGATCATGGTCAACGCGCTGCAGCGGCACGCCGCGGTGGTCGTGCAGAAGAGCCTCGTCGAGGGCTTCGGTCTCACGGTGGCGGAGGCGATGTGGAAGGCCCGGCCGGTCGTCGCCAGCGCGGTGGGCGGGATCCAGGACCAGATCGTCGACGGCCGGGACGGGCTGCTCGTCCCCGATCCGTACGACCTGCCGGAGTTCGCCGCCGCCGTGGCGCGCGAGCTGGGGGATCCCGTCCTGGCGCGCCGGCTCGGCCACGCCGCGCACGTGCGGGTGCGGGACCACTTCCTCGGCGACCGTCACCTGGGCCAGTACGCCGAGCTGTTCGAGACGCTGCTGAACCGGCGGTCCTCGCGCCCCGCCGGATGAGGTTCCGGTCACCCGGGCAGGGCGTACACGACCACGTTGTCGCGGTACCGGCCGGTCTGCTCGTCGAAGGGACCGCCACAGGTGACGAGGACGAGTCGCGCTCGCCCGGTGACCGCGAAGATGTCGCGCGGCAAGGCGTACTTGGGGTAGACCCGCCGAGCCGCCACCCGGTAGCCATGGCTGCCGCCGAAGGAGTCGACGACCACGACCCGGGCGCCGACGTCGACGTCGCGGAGGGCGGCCAGGGCGCCGACGCCCTCGGCGGCCGAATCCACATGCCCGGCGATGAGGGTGGAGTCGTGCGGGTCACCCGCCGGGGCGCTGCCGACCCACCAGCCGACGACGTGCGGTGACCGAGGCAGCCGCAGCTGGCCGTCGGGTCGGGTGCCGACGGGCACGACCGGTGCGGTGACGCGGGCGTCGGGCACCGACAGGCTGGTCGGCACGCCGGCCGGGACGGGGCGCGCCCGGGCCGGAGGCGGAGAGCCCGCCCGGGAGGTCGGCGCCGCGCGAGTCGGTGGGGCCGCTCCCCGGCTGGTG
>DASPYH010000006.1:0-2982 GCA_035636875.1 Mycobacteriales bacterium
TCAGCGTGCGGCCGCCGGCGCCGCGCAGGGCGCTGAGCCCGCCGCTGTGCGCGCGGTCCGGCGCGAGCAGCACCGCGCTGACGGCGGCGCCGCGCCGGGCGAGCCGGGCGCCGGCGTAGAGCGTGTCCCCGCCGTTGTTCCCCGCGCCGACCAGGAGCACCACCCGCGCCCCCCGCGCCGTCCTCAGCAGACGTACGCAGCGGGCGGCCAGCCCGGTCGCGGCGCGCTGCATCAGCTCGCCCTCCGGCACGCTGGCCATCAGCGCCGCCTCGGCCGCCCGTACCTCCGCGACCGGCCACGCCCCCTTCACCGCTTCACCCGCACCCGGCCCACCCTGCCATGTCGGGAGGCCCGTCGGAGGCCCGTGCAGGCCCGCGGAGGCCCGGCGGAGGCCCGCCGGAGGCGGTCACGGTCAGCAGCCGCAGGCGCGGAGGGGTGCCGCGGCCGGAAGATGCGGAAGTGTCGGTGGCCGGCGTCAGCAGGCGCCGGTCCCGCGGACGACCGCGCCCACGGTGCGCAGCAGGATCGCGAGGTCCAGCGCGATCGACCAGTTCTCCACGTAGTAGAGGTCGAGGCGCACGGCATCGTCCCAGGACAGCTGGGAACGGCCGTTGACCTGCCAGAGGCCGGTGATGCCGGGGCGGACCAGCAGCCGGCGGCGGACGTCGCCAGTGAAGTCGCTGTCCTTGACCGGCAGCGGCCGCGGCCCGACCAGCGACATGTCCCCGCGCAGCACGTTCAGCAGCTGGGGCAGCTCGTCGATCGAGGTCCGGCGCAGGAAGCGGCCGATCCGGGTGACGCGCGGGTCCTCGGTGATCTTGAACAGCAGCCCGTCGGTCTCGTTCCGCCCGGCGAGCTCCGCCCGCCGGGCCTCGGCGTCGACGTACATCGTGCGGAACTTCACGACCTGGAACGCCCGCCCCTCCCGCCCGATCCGCACCTGCCGGAACAGCGCCGGCCCGGGGCTGCCGAGCCGGATCGCCACCGTGACCGGCAGCAGGACCGGCGCGAGGACCACCAGCGCGACCGCCGCCAGCATCCGGTCCAGCACCGCCTTCGCCACCCGCTTCCCGCCGGTGAACTCCGGCTCGTCCACGTGCAGGAGCGGGAGCCCGGCCACCGGGCGCACCGACACCCGCGGTCCGGCGACGTCGACCACCGACGGCGCCACCACCAGGTCGACGCCGCTGCCCTCGAGTCCCCAGGCCAGCCGGCGCACCTCGTCCGGGGGCACCGCGGAGGCGACGGCCACCGTGTCGGCGCCATAGGCGCGCACGACCGCCGGCACGTCCTCGACCGTGCCGAGCACCGGCAGCGCGTCCGACTGGCGCAGCCGCCCGCCCGGCTCCTGCAGGCAGGCGCCGACGACGTCGAAGCCGGCAGCCCGCTCGCGCCGCAGCTCGGCCGCGAGGCCCGCCACCGCCTGCCGGTCGCCCACCACGATGACCCGGTGCAGCGACCGGCCGCGCGCGCGGGCGATGACCAGGCCGCGCCGGGCCAGGCCGCGACCGGCCAGCAGCAGCAGCAGCCCGAGCGGCAGCGCCACCACCACGAAGCCTCGCGCCACCTGCAGCTTGGCCGCATAGCAGCCGATCGCGACGGTGGCCCACAACCGCAGCGTCCCGACCGCGACCCGCTTGTACTCCTCCGCGCCCGTCCCGAGGTTGCGCGTGTCGTATGCGCCGGCCAAGCCGAGCGAGACCGACCAGCCGATCGCGATCCCCACCGCGACCAGCGCGTAGGAGACGCCGCCGGTCTCCGAGACTGTCGGCTCGATGCCGAAGCGCACGACCACCGCGACGACGAGCGCCGTCGAGAGCACTATCCAGTCTCCGGCGGCCAGCCCGACCGCCCAGCGGCTGCGCCAGGCACGGGTCCGCAGCAAGCCCACGACCGGTGCCGGCGCCGCGCCCGATCCGGTCGCGGCCAGGCCAGGCGCCACCGCCAGCTCTGCCACCGTGCTGCCCCCGTTCACGGCCGACCTTCCCGCCGTCGGCCTTCCCCCGGATGCGCCAATGCTATAGCACTTACAGTTACCATCGACTACTCTTCGTCGACTGTTGCCGGCGGACGGGGGTCCGGATGGGGATGCGTGTCGTCGTGACCGGGGGCGCTGGCTTCCTGGGGTCGCACCTGTGCGAGCGGTTGGTCTCGGACGGCCACGACGTGCTGTGCCTGGACGACCTGTCGACGGGTGCGGCGCAGAACGTCGCCCACATGCAGGAGACCGGAGCCTTCCGGCTGGTACGCGCCGACGTGACCGACTTCATCCACGTCCCGGGGCCAGTGCACGCCGTCTTGCACTTCGCCTCGCCGGCGTCTCCGGTGGACTATCTCCGCCGTCCGATCGCAACGCTGAAGGTGGGTTCGATCGGCACCCTGCACGCGCTGGGCCTGGCAAAGGAGAAGGGCGCCCGATTTCTTCTGGCCTCGACGTCGGAGACGTACGGCGATCCGCAGGTGCACCCGCAGCCGGAATCCTACTGGGGTCACGTCAACCCGGTCGGCCCCCGCGGGGTGTACGACGAGGCGAAGCGGTTCGCCGAGGCGATGACGATGGCCTACCGGCGCACCCACGGCGTGGATACCGCGATCGTGCGGATCTTCAACACCTATGGCCCCCGGATGCGCCCCGACGACGGCCGCGCCATCCCCACCTTCATCCGGCAGTGCCTGTTGGGCGAGCCGATCACCGTCGCCGGGGACGGCTCCCAGACCCGCTCCGTCTGCTACGTGGATGACCTTGTGGACGGCATCGTCCGGATGCTCGGCGCCGACCTGCCCGGCCCGGTGAACCTCGGCAACCCGCACGAGCTGAGCGTGCTGCAGCTGGCCCGCCGGATTCTGCAGATCACCGGCTCACAGTCGCCGGTGGTGCACGTGCCGCGGCCGGAAGACGACCCGTGCGTGCGGCAGCCGGACGTCTCGCTGGCTCGCAGGGAGCTCTGCTGGGAGCCGCGGGTGCCGGTCGCGGAGGGACTG
>DASPYH010000007.1:0-4904 GCA_035636875.1 Mycobacteriales bacterium
ACCGCGCTGGTGCTGCTCGGCATCGTCCTGCTGGTGCAGCAGGTCGAGGGCCACCTCCTGCAGCCGCTGGTCCTCGGGCGAGCGGTGGCGGTCCACCCGCTGGCGGTGGTCTTCGGCATCGCCACCGGAACGCTGCTGGCCGGCATCATCGGTGCGCTGGTCGCGGTGCCGATCGTCGCCGTGGTCAACACCGTCGCGTCCTACCTGTCCGCGGGCCGGGTGCAGGCCGTGCCGACCGCGCCGCCGGACAGCGACAGTCCCGTCCCGACGTCGGGCTAACCTCGTCCGCTACCCGGCGCGGACGGCGGCGGGTGCTGCCGGGACCTCGATCGTGCCGTCGACGGCCCGGGCCGCGATGTCCGTCCGGTGGTGGCCGCCGTCCAGGTGGACTCGGCCGACCAGCTCGTACGCGGCCGTGCGGGCGGCGGCGAGGGTCTCGCCGGTGCCGACGACCGACACGACCCGGCCGCCGGTCGAGACGACCGCCCCGTCCTCGCGGCGGCGGGTGCCCGCGTGCAGCACGCCGGGCAGGTCGGCGCCGGTCAGCACGTCGCCGGCGCGGGGGGTGCTTGGGTAACCGGCGGCGGCCAGCACGACGGTGACGGCGGCACCGTCGCGCCAGCTGAGCGGCGGGTGACCGGCCAGCGAACCGGTCGAGGCGGCGTGCAGCAGCCCGGCGAGCGGCGTCTCCAGCAGCGCCAGCACGACCTGGGTCTCCGGGTCGCCGAAGCGCGCGTTGAACTCGACCACCCGCGGACCGGCGGCGGTCAGCGCCAGCCCAACGTACAGCAGGCCGGCGAACGGCGTCCCGCGCCCGGCCATCTCGGCCAGCGTCGGGCGCACGACCCGGCCGAGCACGTCGTCGACGATGTCCGGCGGGGTCCACGGCAGCGGCGCGTACGCCCCCATGCCGCCGGTGTTCGGCCCGGTGTCGCCGTCGCCGACCCGCTTGTGGTCCTGCGCGGGCAGCAGCGGCAGCACGGCACTGCCGTCGGTGACGCAGAACAGCGAGACCTCGGGGCCGTCGAGGTACTCCTCGACCACCACCCGACCGGCACACGACGCCGCATGGGCGAGCGCCCGCGCACGGTCGCTGGTCACCATGACGCCCTTGCCCGCGGCCAGGCCGTCGTCCTTGACCACGTACGGCGGCCCGAAGGTCGCCAGCGCGTCCTCGATGTCGGCGGGGGTCGAGCAGACCACTGCCCGGGCGGTCGGTACGCCGGCCGCGGCCATCACGTCCTTGGCGAAGGCCTTCGACCCCTCGAGGCGGGCGGCCGCGGCGGACGGTCCGAAGCAGGCGATGCCGGCGGCCCGCACGGCGTCGGCCGCTCCCGCCACCAGCGGCACCTCGGGGCCGATCACGACCAGGTCGGCATTGGCCTCGGCAGCCAGCGCGGCCACCGCCGCCGGGTCGCCGACCGTGACCGGGCGCTGCCGGGCGACCATCGCGGTGCCGGCGTTGCCGGGCGCGCAGACGAGCGCGGTCACCGCGGGGTCCGCTGCGAGCGCCAGACACAGGGCGTGCTCGCGGGCGCCGGCCCCGACGACCAACACCCGCACCTACTGCCCCCAGCCGTCGCGGGAGGTCTCCACGTCGACGTCACGCTCGAAGCCCGGGATCGTGCCGATGGCGTTGTCGAACCGGCTGTGCCAGCGACTCACCTCGAAGCGGTCGGGCCCCGTCTGGCGTATCCGTACGCGGGCTCCCGCCGTCAACCCGGTCGCCTGGAGGACCCCGGCGGGAACAGTCAGCCGATTCTCGCCGGACAGCCGGCTGGACCAGGCGGTCGGGTCGACCGGCTCCTGTGCTCGCGCGTCCACCCGTCAAGGATGGCCGATCCGGGCCAGCGGTCGCCATCCGGGCTCTGGCGGCGACACGGCGCCACGGCGACGAGGGGCGAAGGACCGCGGGGTGGCCGGCCGCCGTCAGTCCACCAGCGAAGAGTTGACCAGCTGACGCAGCTCGAACCGGATCGGATAGGTACTCGACGGGATGAGCTGGGTCAGGAACACGACGGTGACCCGCTCCACCGGGTCGACCCAGAACAGGGTGCTGGCGAGGCCTCCCCAGAAGAACTCCCCGGCGGAGGCGAGGCTCTCGTTGCGCACCGGGTCGAGCACCACCGAGAAGCCGAGGCCGAAGCCGATGCCCTCGAACGCCGGCTCCGCTGAGAACGGCCGGCCGAGCTCGGCGAGATCCCGGCCGCCCGGCAGGTGGTTGCGGGTCATGAAGTCCACGGTGCGGCTGCTGAGCAGCCGGACGCCGTCCAGCTCTCCCCCGCCGAGCAGCAGTCGGGTGAGGCGGTGGTAGTCCGCCGCGGTGGACACCAGGCCGCCGCCACCGGACAGGAATGTGGGGTCGCGCAGGTCCGGCGGGTAGGCGTCCTGGCGGGTGGGCGGCCGGCCCGGCGCGGACGCCGCGTAGAGCCGCGCCAGCCGGTGCGCCTGCTCCTCCGATACCGAGAACGCGGTGTCGACCATCCCGACCGGGCCGAGGATGCGCTCGGCGAAGAACCGGTCCAGCGGCATGCCGGAGACGACCTCCACCACCCGGCCGAGCACATCGGTGGACACCCCGTAGTTCCACTCCGTGCCGGGCTGGAAGAGGAGCGGCAGCGCGGCCCACGCGTCGCAGGCCGCGGCGAGGTCGACGCCATGCGGCGGGAAGAACTCGTATCCGGCCTCCCGGTAGAGCGCGTCGACCAGGTGCGCGCGATGGAACCCGTACGTCAGGCCCGAGGTGTGGGTGAGCAGGTGCCAGATCCGCACCGGCTCGGTCACCGGCACCGTGACCGGCCCCGTCGAGGGACCCCGGACGTAGACCCGGCAGCCGGCGAAGGACGGGATGTAGCGGGAGACCGGGTCACGCAACTGCAGCAGGCCGTCCTCGTACAGCATCATCGCCGCGACCGAGGTGACCGGCTTGGTCATGGAGTAGACCCGCCAGATGGTGTCGGGCTTGACCGGCAACCCGGCCTCGCGGTCGCGCTGCCCGCAGGTCGAGTGGTGCAACACCGCGCCGCGCCGGGCGACCAGCAGTTGCCAGCCGGCGAGCCAGCCGTCGTCGACGTAACGGGCGAGGTGCCGGTCGAGCCGGGCCAGCCGGTGCGGGTCGAACCCCGCCTCGGCCGGGTCGACCTCCACCCCGATCGTCCGCATATCGCGGACCATAACCGCCGACGCCGACAGTGTCAGTGCCCGCTGGTACACCATCGGGCATGAACCTGACGATCGAGCCGGTGACCGCAGACCGGTGGGAGGACCTGGTCACGGTCTTCGGCGAGCGTGGTGAGGCCAGCCGGTGCTCGTGCATGTTCTTCCGTGTGCCGCAGGCGGAGTGGCGTCGAGCCGGGCAAGAGGGCCGCCGCCGGGCGATGCGGCGGCTGGTCGGTGCGGGCCGGGAGCCGGGCCTGATCGCGTACGACGGGGACGAACCGGTGGGCTGGGTCTCGGTCGGGCCGCGGGAGGAGTTCCTGCCGCACCTGGAGCGGACCAGGGTGCTGCGGCCGGCGCCGGGCGAGGGCGTCTGGTCGGTGCTGTGCTTCGTGGTCAGGCCAGGCTTCCGCCGGCGTGGGATCGCCGGGGCGTTGCTGGCGGCGGCCGTCGACTTCGCCCGGGAGCGGGGAGCGCGGGCGGTCGAGGGACATCCACTCGACGACTCGGCGCGCAGGGTGCTGGCGATGGAGGCGTACGTCGGGGTGGCGTCGATGTTCGAGAAGGCCGGCTTCACCGAGATCGACCGCCGCGGCAAGCGCCCGGTCTACCGGCTGACGGTCGGCTGAGTGGCCGGGCGGGTGCCGAGGTGCACGCTGCGGGCGTCGAGGGAGTGCAGGTCGTCGCGGCGGCCGAGGTGGGCCGGGTCCGCGGGGTCGAGCAGCCGGTCCCACGTGGTGACGTCGGCCGGGTCGAGCAGGCCGGTCGGCCGCAGGCGGTCCACCCGGTAGGCCAGCCCGTCGACCACCCGCGAGCGGTCCGCGTCCGAGAGCGGGACCGGCCGCTCCAGCAGCGTGGTCCGCGTGGTCACGCCGGTGAGCCCCGCGCGCCGCAGCGCCTCCGTCCACCCGTACGGCATCGGCACGCTGCCGGGCAACTCGGCCCGCATCCTGGCGAACCACCGGTCCTGCGCGAGCTCGAGCCGCACCTCCAGCCCGGGCTCGCCGACGCCGAGGTCCCACGGCAGGTGCCGCGGCGCCAGGCCGCCCTCGGCCAGCGCAAGCCGCCCGCCCGGTCCGAGCAGGCCGGCGAGCGCGGTGACGGCCGCTTGCTGGTCACCGGCGTGGTGCACGGACGCCGACGCCCACACCACGTCCGCTGCACCCGCCGCTCGCAGCGGGTCGAGCCCGGCGTCGAGGTCGGCCAGCACGAAGGTGATCCGGGCCTGCGGCGCGGCCTCGGCCGCCAGCCGCTCCGCCTCCGCGAGCACGTCGGCGCTGCCGTCGGCGGCGACGATAGTGGCATCCGGCTGCAGCGCCCGGGCCAGCGCGACCGCCATCCCGCCGCCCCCGCAGCCGACGTCGAGCGCCACCCGGTCACTGGGACGGACGAGCCCGGCCGCGACCGCCGCGTACCAGTCCCGCTGGTCCCCGGCCGCGGCCCCGAGCCGCCCGGCCAGTCGAGCCCAGTCGACGACGTACTCGTCGGTCATGGCCGCGGTCCCACCAGGTCGCGAATCACCAGCGTCTGGTCCCGGCCCGGCCCGACCCCGATCGCGGACACCGGCGCCCGGGACAGCTCCTCCACCCGCCGGACGTACGCCTGCGCGTTCGGCGGCAGGTCGGCGAACGTCTTCGCCTCCTCCAGTGGCTCGAACCAGCCGTCGAGCTCCTCGTACACCGGCCGGGCGTGGTGCAGTGCGGTCTGGCTCATCGGCATCTCCTCGACCCGCTCGCCGTCGATCTCGT
>DASPYH010000008.1:0-17823 GCA_035636875.1 Mycobacteriales bacterium
AGACCAGCTGCCAGGTCAGGCCGTCCAGGCCCGGCACCCGGCGGCCGACGATGCGGACGCCGCCGCCGGGCGGCAGCGCGTGGTGTCGGGTGAAGGCGATCCCCCGCTCCACCCGGACGCGCACGGTCTGCGGGAGGTCCCGCGGCCTGGCGAGCCGGACCGAGCGGGGCGGCTGCTCGTCCAGGACACCGCTGCCGGAGTCCGTGGCGCCGGTGACTGTGAGAGTGCCGTCCCGCCAGGTGGCCCTGTCGACCAGGTGCCACGGCAGCCGCTCGGGGCCGCTCGGCCCGGGCAGCCACAGCCCGAGCGGCGTGGCGACCACCGCGGCTCCGTCCACTGTGGGCGCCCAGGAGACCACCCGCTCGTCGTGGTCGAGTCCACGCAGTGCTTCGGCTGGGGGTCGCTCCCGTGTGAACAGTCGCATCAGGGCCCCATCGCCTGCTCGCGCAGGCCCCGGCCGTACTGCTCCAGCGCCACCAGCTCGCCGAACAGCCGGGTGTGCTCGTCGGGCTGCTCGAGCGGGTTGACCCGCTGCAGCCGCGACCGCAGCGCCTTGATCCGCCTGGCTACCGCCAGCTCCCGCAGCCGCGCCACCTGCGCTGCCACGTAGCGCTCGTCCGGCTGACCCGCGGTGCGCGGCCGCTCCACCGCCAGTTCGGTCACCGTGGACCTGGTCAGCAGGTCCGGGCAGTACTCGCAGATGCGCTCCACCCACTCGGGACCCGAGCGCGCCGCCGACGCCCCACCCGCGCTGGCCACCGCCCGCCGGATCGTCGCATAGCCGGGCTCGGTGAAGGCGGTGTCCTCGATCGCGTCGAAGAGCGGGCCCGCGAGCTGCGGCACCTGCAACGCGAGCTTGAGCACCTCACGCTCGACGGCGAGCGCGGGGTCGTCGGGACGCGGGCGGGCGGCGGCGCGAGCGTTGCGGGGCGATCCGGCGTCGCCGGACACCTCGGCCACCCTGGCCAGCACCGGCTCGACCTCCATGCCCAGCTGCCCGGCAAGCCGCCGCGCGTACTCCGGGCGCAGCGCCCGGTCCTTGATCCGGGCGACCAGCGGCGCGGCCTTGTCCAGCGCGCGGACCCGGCCCTCCGCGGTGTCCAGGTCGAACTCCCGCAGCAGCGCGCGCAGCGCGAACGCGACCGCCGGCTGGCGGCGGGCGACCAGATCCCGGACCGCGGCGTCGCCCTTGGACAGTCGCAGGTCGCACGGGTCGAGCCCGGACTCCTCGACCGCGACGAAGGTGTCCATGAGGAAGCGCTGGTCCTCCTCGAACGCGCGCAGGGCTGCCCGCTGGCCGGCCTCGTCGCCGTCGAACACGAAGATCAGCTCGCCGCCGAACTCGTAGTCCAGCATGAGCCGCCGCAGCATCCCGATGTGCTCGGTGCCGAAGGCGGTTCCGCAGGTCGCCATCGCGGTCGGTACGCCGGCGAGGTGGCAGGCCATCACGTCCGTGTAGCCCTCGACGACCACCGCCTGCCGTCGCCGGGCGATCTCCCTGCGGGCCAGGTCGGCGCCGTAGAGCACGTGGCCCTTGTGGTAGAGCGGGGTCTCCGGCGTGTTGAGGTACTTCGCCTCGATCGGGTCGTCGTCGTACAGCCGCCGGGCGCCGAAACCCACCACGTCGCCGGACATGTCCCGGATCGGCCAGAGCAGCCGGCGGTGGAACCGGTC
Organism: Mycobacteriales bacterium; assembly: GCA_035636875.1. Taxonomy (GTDB): domain Bacteria; phylum Actinomycetota; class Actinomycetes; order Mycobacteriales; family CADCTP01; genus CADCTP01. Next base: position 1,675 of record DASPYH010000008.1, read on the forward strand.
GATGGTCGAGCCGCGGCTGGACTGCCGGGCGAGGCCGGCGGTGACCAGCTCGGTCGGCGAGAAGCCGCGGTCGAGCAGGTGCGCGGTGAGGCTGTCCCATGTGGACGGTGCGTAGCCGCAGCCGAAGGTCGCCGCGGCGGCCGCGTCGAACCCTCGCTCGGTGAGGAAGTCCCGCGCGGGTCTGGCCTCGGGTGTCGCGAGCTGGGTGGCGTAGAACTCGGCGGCCAGCCGGTTGGCCTCGGCCAGCCGGCTGCGCTGGCCTTGAGGCCGCGCCGGCGCGGCACCACCCTGCTCGTACCGCAACTGCACCCCGGCGCGGTCCGCCAGCCGCTGCACCGCCTCGGCGAACGACAACCCGTCGGTGCGCTGCACGAAGGCGATGACGTCGCCGCCGAGCCCGCAGCCGAAGCAGTACCAGAGCCGGCGTGCCGGGGTCACGTTGAACGACGGCGACTTCTCGTCGTGGAACGGGCACAGGCCCTTGAGGTTGCCGCCGCCGGCCGAGCGGAGCGCTACCCGCTCCCCCACCACGTCCTCGATGGGCGATCGCTCGCGGACCAGCGCGATGTCCTCGTCGCGGATCCGCCCTGCCACCGGGCGATCCTACGTCGGGTGGTTCCCCGACGAGATGTCCGCTGCCCCTGCTCAGCTACGCCGGATTCGGACTAGAATTCTGACCATGAAGACCGGATCGGCAAAGCGACAGCTGTCGGACCGGCTTCCGTACGCGGTCGCGGCCGCCTGCCTCGAGTTCCTCAAAGGCCCCTTGTCGACCAGTCCTCGCCGCGTCGGGGCGCCACTACGCAAGCCGTTCGAGGGCCAGTGGCGGGCGAGGCGCGGCACCTACCGAATCAGATACCGCATCGACGACAACAGCAGGACTGTGTACGTCCTCGACATCGAGGGTCGTCAGACGTCCAGCCCTGCCATCCGGCCTACCCTGGCCGGGTGACCGAGCCGGAGCCGACGACCACTGAGACGTACCGCCCCTTTCCGCCCTTCGCGGACTGGGCGTCCGCGCCGGTCGACTCCGACACCTTCGACCGCTTCGCGGCCATCATCGACGACCTGCGCTCGCAGCCGGATGCTGGCCCCCTCACGAGGGCAGTCGAGACGGCAACCCGGGCAGCCGCGATCGACACGGGCGCCATCGAAGGTCTGTACGAGGTCGACCGGGGCTTCACCATGACGGTCGCCGTCGCCACCTCCGCGTGGGAAGCCGTGATCGCGGCCCGGGAGCCAATCGTGCGCCGGTCGTTCGAGGATGCGCTCCGTGCGTACGACTTCGTTCTCGACCTGGCAACCACCCGTACGGACGTCAGCGAGAAGGCGATCCGCGAGATCCATCAGCTGATCTGCGACAGCCAGGAGACCTACCGGGTCGTGACGTCCCTTGGTTGGCAGGAGCGACCCTTGCCGAAGGGCGAGTATAAGGAGCTCCCCAACAATCCAACCAGCCGAGTCACCGGACGCACTCACCCGTACGCTCCGCCGATCGATGTTCCAGCCGAGATGCACCGGCTCGTCGAAGAATTGCGGACAGAGGCCTTCGCTGCGGCGCACCCGGTCCGGCAGGCCGCCTACGCGCACTATGCGCTGGTCGCGATACATCCGTTCGCCGACGGCAACGGCCGAGTCGCCCGCGCCCTCGCATCGGTCTACTTGTATCGGCGACCTGGGGTTCCGCTCGTGATCTTCGCGGACCAGAAGGATGAGTACCTGGACGCGCTGCAGGAGACCGACTCGGGTCGGCCGGACCGGTTCGTGCGGTTCGTGCAGGAGCGCGTCGTGGACGTCGTCGGCTTGGTACAGGTGGCGGCGCAGGCGCCCGAGCGGCCCGTGACGAGCAGCATTGCCTCTCTCCGAGATGCAATGGTCGGGCAGCACGGCCTGTCCCACATCGAGTTGGACGCCCTCGCCACCCGGCTACTCAATGCTGCGCGCGATGAGATGGGCCGCCAAGTCTCAGGGCTTGACCTGCCGGACGGCGTGAGCGTGCAGCAAAGAGGCGGCATGGATGAATTGAGCCCTGATTCGACCTACCGAACGGTGCCAACCGCGGATCGAACGGAAGAAACCGCGCTCTCGGCGATCGCACCAGCGTACATTCAGGTCGCCGAAGGAATTGGGGTAAGGGTCCTACGTCCGGACGAGGAAGGAGCTCTGTTCCAGCTCGTCGCAACTACCGCGCGGCAGACCCTTCCGGTGGAACTCCGGGAGGTCTTCCCCGCGATGACCACGGTACTCGAGCTCAAGATCCGGTTCTGGGTCCAGGGACTGGTGGAGCGGCTCGTAGCCGAGCTTGCTCGGGCGACCAGATCCGCTCTGCACCAAAGCGGATACCTCTGATCAGGCGTCGGCGAGGGGGACGGCCGGGTCGGCGAGGCGGGCGCGGTCGACGGGGGTGCCGCGGCGGACGAGGGCCTGGATGTCGTCGGTGACGTCCCAGACGTTGACGTTCATGCCGGCCAGCACGCGGCCGCCGGACAGCCAGAACGCGATGAACTCGCCGCCGGACAGGCCGCCGCGAACCACGACCTCGTCGTACGAGCCGGGCGGCGCCCAGCCGGAATACTCGAGGCCGACGTCGTACTGGTCGGAGAAGAAGTACGGCACCCGGTCGTAGACGACCTGGTGGCCGAGCATCGAGCGGGCCGCCGCCGGTCCCCCGTTCAGCGCGTTCGCCCAGTGCTCGACCCGGATCCGCTTGCCCAGCAGGGGGTTGTCCGAGCGGGCGACGTCGCCGGCGGCGTAGATGTCCGGGTGGGAGGTGCGCAGCCCGGAGTCGACCAGCACGCCGTCGTCCACCGCGAGCCCCGCTGCCTCGGCGAGCCGGGTGTCCGGCCGGATGCCGACGCCGACCACGACGGTGTCAGCCGGCACCGTGGAGCCGTCGCTCAGCACGACGCCTGTGGTCCGGTCGCCGTCGACCAGGATCTCCCGCACGCCGGACCCGAGGCGGACGTCGACCCCGTTCGAGCGGTGCAGGTCGGCGAAGTAGCGGCCCATCTCCTCGCCGAGCACCCGGCGCAGCGGCTGCCGGTCGACCTCGACCAGGGTGACCTCGGCGTCGTACTGCCGGGCCGCGGCGGCGGTCTCCAGCCCGATCCAGCCCGCGCCGACCACGACCACCCGGTCGGCGTCGCGGAAGGCGGCCTTCATCCGGTCCGAGTCCGGCAGCCGGCGCAGCGTCAGCGCGGCGTCCCCGCCCGGTACGTCCAGCGTGCGCACCAGCGAGCCGGTCGTGAGCAGCAGCTTCGCGTAAGGCAGCCGCTCCCCGCCGGCGAGCTCGACCTCGTGCCCGGCCGGGTTTACCGCGGTCACGTCGGTGCCGAGCCGCAGGTCCACGTCGTGCTGGGCGTACCAGTCGGCGGGGTGCACGAACGCCAGCTCGCGCTCCTGTTTGCCGAGCAGGTAGCCCTTCGACAGCGGCGGCCGCTCGTACGGCCGCTCGGCCTCGTCGCCGAAGAGCACCAGCGGCCCGGTGAACCCCTCCTCGCGCAGGATCTCAGCAGCCTTCGCCCCGGCCAGGCCGGCACCGACGATGACGAACGGGTCCACGAACTCCTCCTATCGCCGCCCGGTCAGCCGAGCATGCCAGACCGGTGCCGACAGGTCCGTCAGCCCGGCCACCTGGTCCACCACGACGCGCAGCCGCGCGGCGTCGTCGGCAGCAGCGAGCCAGTCCGTGCGCAGCGCCGGCTCCAGCGCCGAAGGTGCCCGCTCGGCCAGCACGTCGACCAGGTCCGTGAGCATCTCGCGCTGCCGGGCCTGCAGGTTCGCCGCCTCCCGGCGGAGCATCACGTACCGCGCCGCGACCGCCTTGAGCAGCGCGCACTCGGCGGCCACCTGCCGCGGCACCACGAGGTCGGCGGCGTAGCGGGCGAGCGGGCCGGAGCCGGCGGCCGCTCGTGTCGCCGCTATGGCGGCGGTCGCGAACCGGCCGGTCAGCTCGCTGGTGGCCCGCTTCAGCGCCACCTGCGCGCCGTGCGTCCCGTCGTAGCCGGTCAGGTCTCGCAGCGTGGGCAGCGCGAGCAGCTCGTCCAGGACCGGGGCGAGGTCGGGCGGCGACTCGGTGGAGTACCAGTCGGCCGCACGCTCGCAGACGGCCGCCCGCTCCTCGGCACCGGCCAGCACGGCCAGCCGGATGTGTCCGGTGTGGACGCCGTCCTCGATGTCGTGCACCGAGTAGGCGAGGTCGTCGGCCCAGTCCATCACCTGGGCCTCCAGGCAGCGCCGGGCGAACGGGGCGCCAGCCCGGATCCAGTCGAACGCCGGCCGGTCGTCGGCGTACACGCCGAACTTGCCGCCGAGCTCCGAGCGGGGCCACGGGTACTTCATGGCCGCATCGAGCACCGCCCGGGTGAGGTTCAGGCCGGCCCGGTGGCCGTCGCCCGCGAGGACCTTCGCCTCCAGCCGGGTGAGGATGCGCAGCGTCTGCGCGTTGCTCTCAAAGCCGCCGCAAGGCCAGGCCACAGCGTCCAGCGCCGCCTCCCCGTTGTGCCCGAACGGCGGGTGCCCGATGTCGTGCGCCAGTCCGGCCGCGTCCACCACGTCCGCGTCACAGCCGAGGGCCGCGCCCATCTCCCGTCCGATCTGCGCTACCTCGAGGGAGTGTGTGAGCCGGGTGCGCGGGAAGTCGGCCTCTCCCGCCGCCACCACCTGGGTGGTCGCGGCGAGCCGGCGCAGCGCCGAGGAGTGCAGCACTCTGGCACGGTCGCGCTCGAACTCCGAGCGGGACGGCACCACGGCGCCGGCCGGCTGGGCGCGCTTCGGCGGCTCGGTGACCCGGCGGGCCCGCTCGTGGTCCCCGTACGCGTCCATCATGGCGAGCGTAGGGCGTGCCGCCGGAGGGCAGGAGGGTGAGCAGGAGGTGTGATGGCCGACGACGACGACTTCGACGGGGTGTCGCTGGCGGACCTGCGCAAGCGGCGCAGCTCCAGGTGGGTGACGCATCCGCCGGACGTGCTGCCCGCCTTCGTGGCCGAGCTCGACGTCCCGCTGGCCGACCCGGTGCGGCGGGCTCTGCACGACGCGGTCGACGCGGGAGATCTCGGCTACACCGAGCCGGACCGGCTGCCCGAGGCGTTCGCCGGCTTCGTCGCGGACCGGCACGGCTGGTCGGTCGACCCCGCCGACGTGCACCTGGTGCCGGACGTCATGGTCGGCATCATCGAGGTGCTGCGGGCAGCGGGCGGGGCCGGCGAGGCCGTCGTGATCAACCCGCCGGTCTACCCGCCGTTCTTCGACGGCCTTCCCGAGGCCGGGCGGCGGATCGTCGAGGTCCCGCTGGCCCGGGACGGCACCGGCTACGGGCTCGACCTGGACGGGCTGGAGGCGGCGTTCCGCGCCGGGGCGCGCACCTACCTGCTGTGCTCGCCGCACAACCCGGTGGGACGGGTGTGGACCGAGCCGGACCTGCGGAGGGTGGCCGAGCTCGCGGACCGCTACGGCGTGCTGGTCCTCTCCGACGAGATCCACGCGCCGCTCACGCTGCCTGGAGCCCGGCACACGCCCTTCCCCACGGTCGCGGGCGACCGGTCGGTGGCGTTCTGGTCCGCGTCGAAGGCGTGGAACACGGCCGGCCTGAAGTGCGCGGTGGCGGTGACGAGCGGCCCGCGCGGCCGCGAGCTGCTCGGCCGGCTGCCGGCCGAGGTCCGCTACCGGGCCGGGATACTCGGTGTCGCCGCGTCGGTCGCCGCGTTCACCGAGGGACGCCGTTGGCTGGACGCGCTGCTCGCCCACCTGGACCGCAACCGGCAGCTGCTCGCCGACCTGCTCGCGCGGGCGCTGCCGGAGACCGGTTACCGGCCGCCGCAGGCGAGCTTCCTCGCCTGGCTCGACCTCCGCGCGTACGACCTGGGTGACGACCCGGCCGTGCCGCTGCGCCAGCAGGGCCGGGTGGCGCTGGAGCGCGGCCTCGCGTTCGGTCCACAGGGCGCCGGCTTCGCCCGGCTCACCATCGGCACCTCGCGCGCCCTGCTCACCGAGGCGGTCGACCGCATCGCCGCCGCGACCCGCACCTGACCTGCCCGGATCACCCATCAGGGCTGCTCCCGCACCGACCGGTCCTGGAGCGTCGGGCCCTCCGCCTTCGGCGGGGCGCGTTGGGTGAGACCGCTCGAGCCAGGACCAGCGGCACCGACTGGACGCCCGGGGGTGCGGGGGCCCCATGGCGACCCTCCCGGCGTGGGCCGGCCGGGGACACCCGAGCTTGCTCGGGTGAACCCGGCACTCGGACGGCGACGGCGCGGACCAACCAGACCAGCCCCAGCCACCAGCCGCCCCGGGGGTCCGGGAGCCGCCCCCGAAGTGGTTCAGCGCGAGTCGGAGCCGGCGCTCTGCACCGCGGCCCGTCCGGCCTCCAGCCGGGCGACCGGGATCCGGAACGGCGAGCAGGAGACGTAGTCGAGCCCGACCTCGTGGAAGAAGTGCACGGAGTCCGGGTCGCCGCCGTGCTCGCCACAGACGCCGACCTTGAGGTCCGGGCGGGCGGCTCGTCCCTCCTCGGTGGCGATCCGGACGAGCCGTCCGACGCCCTCGGCGTCCAGCGACTCGAACGGCGAGACACCGAAGATGCCGAGGTCGAGGTAGCGGCTGAAGAACGCCGCCTCCACGTCGTCGCGGGAGAATCCCCAGCCCATCTGGGTCAGGTCGTTGGTGCCGAAGGAGAAGAACTGCGCCGCCTCGGCGATCTGCCCCGCGGTCAGTGCGGCCCGCGGCACCTCGATCATCGTGCCGATCAGGGTGTCCACCTCGACGCCCGAGTCGCGGGCGACGTCGGCCAGCACCCGCTCGGCCTCCTCCTTGACGATCTCGAGCTCCTGCACGGCACCGACCAGCGGGATCATGATCTCCGGCTTCGGGTCGCCGCCGGCCGCCTTGCGCTCCGCCGCCGCCTCCGCGATGGCCTTCACCTGCATGCCGAACAGGCCGGGGATGACCAGGCCGAGCCGCACCCCGCGCAGGCCCAGCATCGGGTTGGCCTCGTGCAGCCGCTGCACCGCCTCCAGCAGCGTCTTGTCCCGGCCGGGGTCCTCGCCGCCGGCCTCGGCCAGCGCGACCCGCACCGACAGCTCGGTGAGGTCGGGCAGGAACTCGTGCAGCGGCGGGTCGATCAGCCGGACGGTGACCGGCAGGCCGTCCATCGCGGTGAAGATCCCGACGAAGTCCTCCTTCTGCAGCGGCTCCAGCGCGTCCAGCGCCGCCTGCCGCTCGGAGTCGGTGTCGGCGAGGACGAGGTCCTCGACCAGCTTGCGGCGGTCGCCGAGGAACATGTGCTCGGTCCGGCACAGCCCGATGCCCTCGGCGCCGAAGCGGCGGGCCCGCTCGGAGTCCTCCGGCGTGTCGGAGTTGGCGCGCACGCCCAGCCGGCGCTTCTCGTCGGCCCGGGTGACCAGCCGGTCGACGGCCGCGACCAGCGGGTCCGCATCAGCGCCGAGAGTGCCCTCGAAGTACTGCACGACCGGCGACGGCTGCACCGGCACCTCGCCGAGGTAGACGGCCCCGGTCGTGCCGTCGATCGAGACGACGTCGCCCTCCTCGACCACCACCCCGCCCGGCGCGGTGAACCTCCGGGCCTTCAGGTCGACCTCGAGCTCCTCGGCGCCGCAGACGCACGTCTTGCCCATGCCGCGGGCGACAACGGCCGCGTGCGAGGTCTTGCCGCCGCGGGAGGTGAGGATGCCCTGCGCGGCGATCATGCCGGCCAGGTCGTCCGGGTTCGTCTCCCTGCGTACGAGGATGACCTGCTCACCGGCGGCCGCCCGCTCGGCCGCCCGGTGCGACTCGAAGACCGCCTTGCCGACCGCCGCGCCCGGGCTGGCGTTCATGCCCTTGGCGATCTGCTGCTTGTCGGCCTTCTCGTCGAAGGTCGGGAACATCAGCTGGGCGAGCTGAGCGCCGGTCACCCGCTGCAGCGCCTCGTCGATGTCGATCAGGTCCTCGTCGATGAGCTGGGTCGCGATCACGAACGCCGCGCCCGCCGTGCGCTTCCCGACCCGGGTCTGCAGCATCCACAGCTTGGTGCGCTCGATCGTGAACTCGATGTCGCAGAGGTCCTTGTAGTGCCCCTCGAGTGTGCTCATGATCTCCAGGAGCTGGTCGTACGCCGGCTTGTCGATCTGCTCCAGCTCCTGCAGCGGCAGCGTGTTGCGGATGCCGGCCACCACGTCCTCGCCCTGGGCGTTCTGCAGGTAGTCGCCGTAGATGCCCTGCGCGCCCGAACCAGGGTCGCGGGTGAACGCCACCCCGGTGCCGGAGTCCATGCCGAGGTTGCCGAACACCATCGACTGCACGTTGACGGCGGTGCCGAGGTCGGCCGGGATCCGCTCCTGCCGGCGGTAGAGCACCGCCCGGTCGGCGTTCCAGGAATCGAACACCGCGTGGATGGCGAGGTTCATCTGCTCGCGCGGGTCCTGGGGGAACTCCCGGCCGCCGTGCTCGCGCACCACGCCCTTGAACTGCTCCACCAGCTTCCGCATGTCGGCGGCGTCGAGGTCGAGGTCGTTCTTGGTGCCCTTGGCCTGCTTGGCCGCCTCGATCGCGTCCTCGAAACGCTCACCGTCGATGCCCAGCACCGTCTTGCCGAACATCTGGATCAGCCGCCGGTAGGAGTCCCAGGCGAACCGCTCGTTGTCGGCCTGGCGGGCGAGGCCCCGCACCGAGGAGTCGTTGAGCCCGATGTTGAGGACCGTCTCCATCATCCCCGGCATCGAGAACTTCGCCCCGGAGCGGACCGAGACCAGCAGCGGGTCGGCGGGGTCCCCGAGCCGGCGGCCGATCGCCGCCTGCATCGCCTCCAGGTGTTCGGTCACCTCACCGGCCAGCTCGGCGGGCTCGCTGCCCGTGCCGAGGTACTGGGTGCAGGCCTCGGTGGTGATCGTGAACCCGGGCGGCACCGGCAGACCCAGGTTGGTCATCTCGGCGAGGTTGGCGCCCTTGCCGCCGAGCAGGTCCTTGAGGTCCTTGTTTCCCTCGGCAAAGTCGTACACGTACTTCGGCACGATGAGCTCCTCGATAGCGGTCTTGGGCCGAGCCTATCCGGGACGCGGAGTCCGGCCGTTCCGGTGTCGAAGCCGGTGCCCCTGCCGCCACTCCGGCTTGCCGTTGCGCCGCTCAGCAGCCGCCCAGCCGTTCCTGCAGGTAGGTGTGGACCTTGTCCAGGGCGACCCGCTCCTGCGCCATCGAGTCCCGGTCCCGGACCGTCACGGCGGAGTCGGTGAGGGTGTCGAAGTCGACTGTGACGCAGTACGGCGTGCCGATCTCGTCCTGGCGGCGGTAGCGGCGGCCGATCGCGCCGGCGTCGTCGAAATCGACGTTCCAGGACCGGCGCAGCTCCTGGGCGAGGTCGCGTGCCTTCGGCGACAGGTCCGCGTTCCTGGACAGCGGCAGCACGGCCGCCTTGACCGGGGCGAGCCGCCGGTCGAGCCGCAGCACGGTCCGCTTCTCCGGCACGCCCTTCGCGTTCGGCGCCTGGTCCTCCGTGTACGCGTCCACCATGAACGCCATCATCGGACGGCCGACGCCGGCCGCGGGCTCGATGACGTACGGCACCCAGCGCTCGCCTTTGTCCTGGTCGAAGTAGGACAGGTCGACCCCGGAGTGCTTGCTGTGCGTGGTCAGGTCGAAGTCGGTGCGGTTGGCGACGCCCTCCAGCTCGCCCCACTCCGAGCCGGCAAAGCGGAACCGGTACTCGATGTCGACGGTGCGCTTCGAGTAGTGGGACAGCTTCTCCTTCGGGTGCTCGTAGAGGCGGAGGTTGGCCGGGTCGATGCCGAGGTCGACATACCACTTCGTCCGCTCGGCGATCCAGTAGTCGTGCCACTCCTCGTCGGTGCCGGGCTCGACGAAGTACTCCATCTCCATCTGCTCGAACTCCCGGGTCCGGAAGATGAAGTTGCCCGGGGTGATCTCGTTGCGGAACGACTTGCCCATCTGGCCGATGCCGAACGGCGGCTTCTTCCGGCTCGACTGCAGCACGTTGAGGAAGTTGATGAAGATGCCCTGCGCGGTCTCCGGGCGCAGGTAGGCCAAGCCGGACTCGTCCTCGACCGGACCGATGTGGGTGGCCAGCAGCCCGTTGAACATGCGCGGCTCGGTGAACGCACCCCGGGTGCCGCAGTTGGGGCAGACCACGTCGGCCAGCCCGTCGGCCGGCGGGTGGCCGTGCCGCTCCCCGTACGCGTCGACCAGCTGGTCGGCCCGGAACCGCTTGTGGCAGACGAGGCACTCGGTCAGCGGGTCGACGAACTCGTTCACGTGCCCGGACGCCTCCCACACCTCCCGGGCCAGGATGATGGACGAGTCGATGCCGACGACGTCCTCGCGCATCTGCACCATGGAGCGCCACCACTGGCGCTTGATGTTCTCCTTCAGCTCGACACCGAGCGGCCCGTAGTCCCACGCCGACCGCTGCCCGCCGTAGATCTCGCTGGACGGGAAGACGAAGCCCCTGCGCTTGGAGAGGTTGACGATGGTGTCGATGCGGTCGGCTGGCACGGTTGCTCCCCCGGCTGGCGGTCGGCGAGGCTGCCCAGGCTACCCGGACGTCGCGAGAGTGGGCGTATCGCCGCCGGTCAGCTCGCCCGGTCCGGGCCATCGAGAGGGCCATCGAGACCGCGACCGGGAGCGGCTGTCTCGGCGTCCGGCGCCCGGTCGCTGCCGGCGCTCAGCACGGCTCCCGCGCCGTCCGCCGAGACCAGCACCTCGAACGCGCCGGGCTCGTCGCGGGCCTGGGCCAGCAGCGGGGTCGCGGCCACCCTCACCTCGTAAGCCGACAGCGCCCGGCGGTAAGCACCCACGCCGTCCCACTCGGTCACCAGCACCCACTCCGCCGGCTCGTCGACCGACCGCCCGACCCGGCCGCGCCGGAAACCGGGCCGCCCGGCCAGCGCCGCCAGCGCCGCGCGCGCCCGCTCGGTGAACGCGGCCGACTCCTGGTCGGGCACGGCGAACCGGGAGACCACGATCACCGGCACCCCCGGGGCATCGCCCAGGTCGCACCGCCTGGGAGGATCGGAGCGAGCACCCGGGAGGACGGGGCCCGCTGACCGCCGAACCGTACCGAATGGGGGACGACCGGCCGTGACGAGCCAGTTCCGGCGAGCCGTGGAGCAGCGCAGCGGGGTGCCGCTGGCCTGGCTGGCCACCCGTCCGCGCTGGCTGCCGTTCCTCGTCGTGCTCGCCCTGCTGCTCGGCGGGCTGTTCGCGCCGCCTGTCGTCGGCGTGGTGCTGCTGGTGCTGCTCGCGCTGCCGCTGGGCTGGCTGACCTACCTGGCCTGGCCGCAGCTCCCGCCGGGAGGCCGCGTGGCCCGGCTGGCCGTGCTCGTGCTGGTGCTCGCCGCCGCGGTCGAGCGCGCGGCGGTCTGAGCGCTGGCCCCCGTCCTTCCGCTGGGGACCGAGCCGACCGCTTCCCGTCGACGCGCGGAGGAGCCGCACCGAGCGGCAGTGACCGCGTCGGCGTCGGCGTCGGCGTGCTGGCGTCGCCGTGATCGTGGCCCTGATTGGGCTCCGGTCCGACAACGGGGCGACGGCCGGGGCGGGAACCGACCGGTCAGCTCTCGTACTGCTCGGCCGGTGCGGGCACGGGGTCGACGGACTCGGCCTGGATCGTCGGGACTCGATCCGCGGTCTTGGCCGCCGTGTCGCGGCCGCCGTACGTTCCCGTCACCGCGACCCACGAGTCGGCGGCGAAGCTGCCCTCGGCAGCCGGCACCGCGATCCGGATGGGGCGTGCGTCCGCGGCGCAGCAGGTGATGGCGATGCGGGTCAGGTAGAAGCCGCCGGCCGGGCGCGGGCTGACGAACCCGACCATGCGTACCCGCCGGCCCTGCAGGGAGCGGCCCTGGTCCCAGATCGCCCTGGTCGCGTAGTCGGTGAGCGTGGTCGCCACCGGGTCGCCAGGCGGCAGCGGAGCGAACTCGCTGTCCGCCGGTCGGGCCACCGCGATCCTCGCCGACGTGCGGCTGGCCGTGTACGACCCGAGGGCCGGCGGCGCCACGAGGAAGATCGCCAGCACCGGCAGCAGCAGCAGCCAGGCGACATGCGGGCCGCTGTGGTCGCCCTGGTGGTCGCCCCGGTGGTCGCCGTCGTGCCCGTTCTCCTCGGTGACCCCGTGCTCCTCGGCCGCCAGGTCCGGGTCGCCCTCCGGCGGGTCGTCCTCCACCGGGCCGAGCTCGCGGGCGCGGTGCTCCCGCCACAGCGACACCAGCCCCAGCACGACGAGCACCGCACCGGCGACGAGCAGCCCCGGCCGCATCCACTCCTTGACGTAGCGCAGGAACGTGTTGTCCGCGCTGATGCGGACGACCGCGCCCCCCACCAGCAGCAGCAGCACGCTCTGGGTGTCGCGGTTCACAGCAGCAACTTCCCGACCAGCACCGCCGACGCGACGGCGACGACGAGGGTCAGCGGCGCGAACCGGAGCACGAACCGCCGCCCGAACGTCCCGGCCTGCAGCGCGATCAGCTTGACGTCGACCATCGGACCGACGACCAGGAAGGCCAGCCGGGATGTCAGCGAGAACTGGGCCAGGCTGGCCGCCACGAACGCGTCCGCCTCCGAGCAGATCGCCAGCACGACGGCGAGCCCGGCGAGCGCCAGGACGGACAGCCAGGGCCGGGACGCGACGGCGTCGAGCACGCCGCCCGGGACGGCGACGTTCAGCGTCGCCGCGGTCAGGCCGCCGACCACGAGGAAGCCGCCGGCGTGCACGAAGTCGTGCCGCGCGTTCACCCGGAACGCCTCCGACCGGGACAGGCCGGCCGTCTCCGGCCGCCGCGACCGGGCGAGCCACTCCGCGCGGCCGAACCGGGCCCAGATCCAGCCGACGGCCACCGCCGCGGCGAGCGAGGCGACGAAGCGGGCCACCACCATCGCCGGCCGGCCGGGGAACGCGACCGAGGTGGCGACGAGCACCACCGGGTTGATCGCCGGCGCGGACAGCAGGAACGCCAGTGCCGCCGCCGGCGTCACCCCTCGGGCGATCAGGCCGCGGGCGACCGGCACCGACGAGCACTCGCAGCCGGGCAACACCAGACCGGCGGCGCCGGCGACCGGCACCGCGGCCGCGGGGTGCCGCGGCAGCACGCGGGTGATCACCGACGGCGGCACGAAGACCGCGATCGCGGCGCTGAGCAGCACGCCGAGCACCAGGAACGGCAGCGCCTGCACGCAGATCGCGACGAAGACCGTGGCCCAGGTCCGCATCGCGGCTGACTCGAAGGGCCTGACCAGCAGCGGCCGGCCAAGCAGCACCAGCAGCAGGACCCCGGTGAGGACATCGGTCGAGGTGATCCCGCGCCGGCGCTGGGTCTCGACCGGCGGGGCCGCGGGGGTCGTCGGCTGGGCGGTCACCGAGCCATGCTGTCAGACCCCGGTGTCGCCGCGAGGGCTGTCACCCGAGCGGCTGTGGACGGCCTCCTCTTTAGCGGGAGCGGCATCGGCCGCCGGGTCCAGCGCGCTGCCGAAGCGGCGATCCCGGGACGCGTAGAGCTCGCATGCCTGCCACAGGTGCCGCCGGTCGAAGTCGGGCCAGAGCGTGTCCATGAAGACAAGCTCGGCGTACGCGGACTGCCAGAGCAGGAAGTTGCTGGTCCGCTGCTCGCCAGAGGGCCGGACGAACAGGTCGACGTCCGGGAGGTCGGGCTCGTCGAGGTGCCGGGCCACCGTCCGCTCGTCCACCCGCTCCGGGTCGAGCCGGCCGGCCGCGACCGCCCGGGCGATCGCCCGGGCGGCGTCGGCGATCTCGGCGCGGCCGCCGTAGTTCACGCAGAACTGCAGCGTCAGCACCCTGTTGTGCGCGGTCATCCGCTCGGCGTCCTCGAGCTCGGCGATGACGCTGCGCCACAGCCGACGTCGGCGACCGGCCCACCGCACCCGTACGCCCATCGCGTCCAGCTCGTCCCGCCGCCGACGGATCACCTGCCGGTTGAAGCCCATCAGGAAGCGGACCTCGTCCGGGGAGCGGCGCCAGTTCTCGGTGGAGAACGCGTAGGCAGACAGGGTGCCGATGCCCACCTCGATCGCGCCATGGATAACGTCGAGCAGCGCCGCCTCCCCCGCCTCGTGGCCGCGGGTGCGCGGCAGGCCACGCTGGTTGGCCCAGCGTCCGTTGCCGTCCATCACCAGCGCCACGTGCCGGGGCACCAGCTCACGCGGGATCGCCGGCGGCCGGGCACCCGACGGATGCCGGGGCGGCGGCCTCGGCTCCGGCCGCGGCGCCGCCGCCGGCCGTCGCAGCCGGCTCACCCCGCAGAGGCTCCCGGCGACGCCACCGGCAGCCCCGCCGTCCGCCCCGCGTCCACCATCCGCCGGTCATACGTCACCAGCGCCTCCAACGCCGGACGCACCCGTAGCGCGCTGGCGACGTGCAGCGCGTCCTGAGAACGCAGCGTCCATGGCTGTATCCAGGCCGCGGCACCGGTGGTCACATGATTGACCGCAATGTACGACACGTCGGACAGCACATCCTCCGCCCGCTCGATCATCCGCTCGTGCTTCCTGGCCACCGCGCGGATGAGCTCGATCCGGGCGATCAGACTCGAGACGAGCTCGTGGTCACCGACGAAGTCCCGCAGGTCCTTTGACTCCTTCTCGGCAGCGACGAGCTTCACCAGAGCCGAGGTGTCGAGGTAGAACGCCATATCAGCGGTCATCCTCGTCGCGCATCTGCTGCAACACCTCGCTGAGAGTGGGCTCACCCGGAAGAAGTGGCACCGGCGGCGGCAGCGGGCGGCGGCGGGACCTCGGCCGCTCCAGCAGACCCTGCGCCTCGAGTTCGTCCAGCACGTCGTCGCCGGTATGCCGGATGGGGGTGAGCAGGGCGACCGGGCGACCGTGCTCGGTCACCCGAAGGGTCTCTCCCTTCTCGATGCGCCGCAGGTAAACGCTGAGGTTCTGCCGCAGCTCGCGCACTCCCACACTGTCCATCTCAGTCACACTAACCAGGCCCGCCGGGGATGCCCGCGCTTGCGAGGGCACACCCGGCACCACCCTGGCCGATCGCGCCGACTAGCGCGCCCAGCGATGCTGACCGGCCGCCCCGGGGGTCCTGGGGTCGCCCCCGGGGGTTACAACCAGTAAGCACGTAGCACAAGATAGCATATGCAGCACCCTGGCATCATCGCTCGACCAGGGGAAGGGAGCGCAGGCCGCGCTCCAGGTGCCACTGCAGGTGCGCGGCGACCAGGCCGCTGGCCTCCCGCCGGGCGGCCGGCGCGCTCGCCTCCGCGGTGGCCCAGTCGCCGGACAGCAGCGCCGAGACCAGCGCCAGCGACTCCTCCATCGGGGTGGACGAGCCGGCCGGGCGGCAGTCGGCGCACACCGCTCCCCCGGCCGGCACCGAGAACGCGCGGTGCGGGCCGCGCCGGCCGCAGCGGGCGCAGTCGGCCAGCGCCGGCTCCCAGCCGGCGACCGACATCGCCCGCACCAGGAAGGCGTCCAGCACCAGCGACGGATCGTGCGCGCCGGACGAGAGCGCCTTGAGCGCGCCGATGACCAGCAGGTGCAGCCGCAGCGACGGCTCCCGCTCCTCCGCGGTGAGCCGTTCCGCGGTCTCCAGCACCGCGGTGCCGGCGGTGTAGCGCCCGTAGTCACCGACGATGTCCTTCCCGTACGCGTCCAGCGTCACCGCCTGGGTGACGATGTCGAGCGAGCGGCCGGTGTAGAGCTGGAGGTCGACGTGGCTGAACGGCTCCAGCCGGGCGCCGAAGCGCGAGGTCGTCCGGCGCACCCCCTTGCCCACTGCGCGGACCCGGCCGTTGCGCCGGGTGAGCAGGGTGACGATGCGGTCGGCCTCGCCGAGCTTCTGCACCCGGAGCACGACCGCCTCGTCCCGGTACAGGCTCACCGGTCAATTCTCCCATCGGGCACCGACGAATACCCGGACGCGACCGGCGCGGCGGCTCGCGACCATCGGGCGTGGCGGCGGCCGCTCAGCCACCGTCGCGTCGGTCGTGCTGCGGTGACCGGAGGCGGCGGGCTCCGGCCAGGGCGATCACCGCGCCGAGCAGGCCGCCGGCGACCGTGACCAGCAGAGCGCTGCGCCCGCCCGCCGCGTCGACCACCTGGCCGGTCAGCGACGACGAGAGCGCCAGCCCCACGCCGATCCCGGTGCCGAACCACGCCAGCCCCTCGGTCCGGGCGACC
>DASPYH010000009.1:0-6720 GCA_035636875.1 Mycobacteriales bacterium
CGTGTGGCTGATCTTCGTGCTGGTGGTGCTGTGGACCGGCTTCCCGCCGGCGTTCGCCGCGATCGCGTCCACTTTGTACATTCCGTTGACGCTGGCCGCGCTCGGCATCATCGCCCGGGGGTCGGCGTTCGCGTTCCGGCACACGGTGACCCATCTCGGCTGGCAGCGGGTGTTCGGCGCCGGTTTCGCGCTCTCCTCGGTGCTGACGCCGTTCTTCTTCGGCACCGTCGCCGGCGGGATCGCCTCCGGGCGGGTGCCGCCGGGGATCGCGAAAGGCGACGTGGTCCACAGCTGGGTCAACCCGACGAGCATGCTCGGCGGCGTGCTCGCCGTCGGTGCCTGCGCCTACCTCGCCGCGGTGTTCCTCTGCGCCGACGCGATGCGGCAGGGCGAGGCGGGCCTGGCCGGCTACTTCCGGGTTCGAGGGCTGGCGACGGCGGTGGCGGTCGGCGCGGTGGGGCTGGTCGGCATCGCGGTGATCCGCTCGGACGCCCCCCGGTTGGCGGACGGGCTCACCGGCCGCGGTCTGCCCCTCGTCCTGCTTTCCGGGGTCGCGGGGATCGCCTCGATGGCGCTGCTCTACGCCCGCCGGTACGGCTACGCGCGGGTGGCCGCCGGCCTCGCTGTGACCGCGGTGATCTGGGGCTGGGCGATAGCGCAGTATCCGGACATCCTGCCCGGACAGCTGAGCCTCTCGGCCGCGGCCGCCGGACGGGCGACGCTGGTCGCGATGCTGGTGAGCCTGGCGATCGGGTCGACGCTGCTGGTGCCGGCGCTGTACCTGCTCTACACCCTGTTCCAGCGCCCGCATCCGGTGCTCTCCGGGCACGGTCCGCACGGCACCGGCGGCGGCCCGAGCGGTACCGACAGCCGTGCCCGCGCCGAGCACGCGGGGACGCCGCTGCGCGCCGCGGTGACGACCGCGAGCGGCCGTCCCGACGGGTCCGACCCGGGCGGCGGCGGTGGCGTGCGGTCGGCGGCGGCCGGAGTGGCGGGCGTTGCTCTGGGCGCGCTCTGGCGCGGCCGGCGGGGTGACCGGCAGGGCTGAGCCCGCTGCCCGCGGGGGTGGCTCCGCGTGCTCTGCGGGGGCCCGGCGCGGTGACCGGCAGGGCTGAGCCGGCCGGTCGTCGGGGTGGCTCGGGGCGGGCCGACAGGGCCGCGCCGGGCTGACCCGGTCGGCCGCCCCGCCGGCCCCGGTGGTTCCAACCAGCGGGAGTGGGCTATCCCGCTGATGCGGGGACCCGTCCGGACTGGTAGTCAGGAACACATGGCCGACACGCCGTGGGAGTCCCCGTGGGAGGTTGCCGACCGGGCCGCCAGCGTCCTCGCACCGGAGTCGTCGGTCGTCGCCGACTCCGACGTGGCCGACTTCGGCCGGTCGCTGGCCAGGGCCGCGGTCGGCGCGGCAGCGCACCCGCTCGCCGCCACCGAGGCCTCGGCCCGGTTCGCCACCGACCTGGCCAAGATCCCGCTGGCGGCCTTGGGCCGCCTCGTCGGTGCCGACGTGCCGCCGCCGCTACCGGTCGACCCGAAGGACCGCCGCTTCGCCGATCCCACCTGGACCGAGAACCCGGCGTTCTATGCGCTGCGCCAGGCATACCTGGCCACCGCGCGGCTGACCGAGCAGCTCATCGACGCGGCCGGGCTCGACTCGCGGACCGACGCCAAGGCCCGGATGGTCTCCAGGCTGATGCTCGACGCGGTCGCACCGACGAACTTCCTGCTCACCAACCCGGCAGCGCTGAAGAAGGCACTGGAGACCGGCGGAACCAGCGTGCTGAAGGGCGCCCGCAACGCGCTGGACGACCTGCTGCACAACGGCGGCCGGCCGCGCCAGGTGGACTCCAGCCCGTTCCGGCTCGGCGAGAACATGGCGGCCACACCGGCCAAGGTCGTCTACCGCAACGACCTGATGGAACTGCTGCAGTACGAGCCGCAGACCGAGCGGGTGCATGCCAAGCCGCTGCTGGCCAGCCCGCCCTGGATCAACAAGTACTACGTGATGGACCTCGCACCCGGGCGCAGCTTCATCGAGTGGGCGGTCAGGCACAACCGGACCGTCTTCGCGATCAGCTACCGCAACGCCTCACCCGAGATGTCCCGGATCACGATGGACGACTACCTGATCAAGGGGCCGCGGCAGGCGCTGGACGTCATCCAGGAGATCACCGGTGCGGACGCGGTCGACATCGTCGGCCTGTGCCTCGGCGGCGCGCTCACCGCGATCACGGCGGCCTTCCTGACCCAGGCGGGGGACAGCCGGGTCGGCAACCTCACGCTGCTGAACACGCTGCTCGACTACTCCCAGCCCGGTGCGCTCGGCGTGTTCACCGACGAGGCCACGGTGGACCGCCTCGAGCAGCAGATGGCACGCAAGGGGCACCTGGAGGGCTCGTCGATGGCCGGCACCTTCGACATGCTGCGGGCCAACGACCTGATCTTCAACTACGTGGTGTCCAACTGGCTGCTGGGCCAGGACCCGCCGGCGTTCGACATCCTGGCCTGGAACGCGGACTCGACCCGGATGCCGGCCGCCATGCACGCGTTCTACCTGCGCAACTTCTACGTGCAGAACAAGCTGGCCAAGGGCGAGCTCGAGATCGCCGGACGGACCATCGACCTGGGCGACATCAAGCAGGACGCGTACGTGGTGAGCGCGCAGAACGACCACATCGTGCTGTGGCGCGCCGCGTATGCGGCGACCCGGTTGATGTCCGGTTCGGTGCGGTTCGTGCTCTCGAGCGGCGGGCACATCGCCGGCATCGTCAACCCGCCCGGCCCGAAGGGCTGGTACCTGCTCGGCGACAGCCTGCCGGCGAGCCCGGACGAGTGGCGCGAGCAGGCCAGCAGGCAGGCCGGGTCCTGGTGGGAGGACTGGGCCCGATGGTCGGCCGAGCACGCTGGCGAGCTGGTCGACCCGCCGCCGATGGGCAGCGAGCAGCACCCGGTGCTCTACCCGGGTCCCGGTGAGTACGTCCGCACCTGAGGGGGAGCCGTGGATCGGGATCGTCTGCACGAGACGCTCGCGGACGAGCTGTGGGAGGCCGAGCGGACCGGGGTGGCGGTCGAGCCGCTCAGCTCCCGGCACGAGCTCGACATCACCGACGCGTACGCGGTGCAGACCCGCAACGTCGAGCGCAAGCTCGCCGGCGGCGCTCGGATGATCGGCCGCAAGGTCGGCCTGACCTCGCGGCCGATGCAGCAGGTGCTGGGGGTGGACGAGCCGGACTACGGCGTGCTGTTCGACGACATGGTCGTGGAGGACGGCGACGAGATCCCCCTGTCGCGGCTGCTGCAGCCGCGGGTCGAGGCCGAACCCGCCTTCGTGCTGGAGCGGGACCTCGCCGGCCCCGGGGTCACCGCCGGCACCGCACTCGCCGCGATCGCCGGGGTGCTGCCCTCGATCGAGGTGGTCGACAGCCGCGTGGCCGACTGGAAGATCAAGCTCGTCGACACCGTCGCTGACAACGCCTCCTGCGGCCTGCTGGTGCTCGGCGGCCGGATGCGCAAGGTGGACGAGGTGGACCTGCGCCTGCTCGGGGTCGTGGTGAGCCGGGCCGGCGAGGTGGTCGACACCGGTGCCGGGGCCGCCGTCCTCGGCAACCCGGTCCGGTGCGTCGCCTGGCTGGCGAACAAGCTCGCCGCCTTCGACACGTCCCTGAGGGCCGGCGACGTGGTGCTGCCCGGTTCCCCGCACCGGATGGTGCCGGTGCGACCCGGCGACGTCTTCCGCGCCGAGTTCGCTCACGTCGGCGCCGTCACCGCCCGGTTCTCCAACGGCGCCATGCCGTCCTAACCGGACAGTCTGCCGTCCTCTGTGGACGCCTGGACCGGGGACGACCAGGCGACGGTGAGTCCGGCGCGCTGCCCGAACCGCTGCAGGTGCCGCCCGAGCACGTCCTGCACCCGGGCCAGGGCGGCCTCGTCGGGCGCCGACGCGTCCAGCAGCAGTCGCGCTTCCTCCGCCCGGACGAGGCCGACGCCGTACGCGAAGACGAACCGCCAGGCGCCCGGGTCGCCGGGCACACCCTCGATGGACACCTTGTGACCGAGGTGAGCGACCAGCTGCTTGGCGTACCGGCTGGCGGCGTCGGTGACGACGACGGCGGTGGCGGTCAACACGAGGAACCTCCCGGTGCTTGACATATCAAGCAACAGATAGCAATACTGAACGTGAGTCGGAAACCGCCGGGAGGTGCACAGTGGACGCCGCGCTCGCCGACACCGGGCTGTTCCGTGGCCTGTCGCGGTGTCAGGCGGAGGAGCTCGCCGGCCGCTTCGAGCAGCACGCCGTGACCCGCCGGGAGGTCGTCTTCGCCGAGGGCGAGCCCGGCGAGCACCTCTACGTCGTGCTGGCCGGCAAGCTCAAGCTGTGCCGGCGGGCGCCGGACGGGCGGCAGGCGGTGCTGGCCGTGCTGGGACCGGGCGACCTGCTCGGCGAGCTTACCGTGGTGGACGGCGGACCCCGGTCCTCCACCGCAGTGGCGCTCACGGCGGCGCGCGTTGCCCGGCTGCCGGCCCGGGTGCTGCGCGGCTGGGTGCGCACCCACCCGCCGACCGCGGAGGCGGTCCTGGCGCTGCTGGCCCGGCAGGTGCGTCGATCCACCGACGGGCTCACCGGCGTCGCCTGGTCCGACGTGCCCAGCCGGCTTGCCGGGCACCTGCTCGACCTGGCCGTCCGGTTCGGCAGCGTGGAGGACGGCCGGGCCAGGGTGACTCACGACCTGAGCCAGGAGGAGCTCGGGCACCTGGTCGGAGCCACCCGGGAGACGGTGAACAAGACGCTGGGCGAGTTCAGCCGGCGGGGCTGGATCCGCACCGACGGGCGGACGCTGGTCATCCTCGATCCGGTACGGCTCGCCCGCCGCGCCGGGCTCCCGGGCGCGGGCAGGTCCCGGCTGCCCCTCGCCGGCTGACACCCGCATCACCCGCATCACTCGCCCCCGGCCGCACCGGCAACGCCGCTCGCGCCGGCCCCGCCGCCGGTGCCGGCCCTTCCGCCGGTGCCGATGCCGCCGGCCCCGCCGCCCCCGCTGCCCCCGCTGCCGACGTTGCCGCCCGGCCTGGCACTGCCGCTCGCGCCGGCCCCTCCGTCCGTGCCGGCCCCTCCGCCCGGGCCGACCTCCCCGGCGGCGCCGGCGGACGGCGCGGGGGAGCGGGCCGCGGTGGCGTACCACTCGTAGACCCCGTCCCGCCGGATGCGCCGCTCGACCAGCCCTGACCAGCGAAGCCGGGCCATGTGCGCAAGCGTCTCGGACAGCGCGTAGTTGCGCTGGTAGTTCATCACCGCCTTCGGAAAGAGCCGGTCGGCGATGCCGGTGACCGTGCTCGGCGCCTGCTCGATCAGCTCGCGGACCGCGGCAAGCCGGCGTGCCTTGGTCCGGCTGATCGCCTCGATGCGCCTGGCCGCGTCCGTGAAGGGGCGGCCGTGCCCGGGCAGCACCAGGCGAGGAGCCCGCTGCGCGATCAGGTCCAGGGACGCGAGGTAGCTGGCGAGCGGGTCGGCGTCGAAGCCGCGCTCGAAGGTGACCGGGGGCGTCACGCCGGGCAGCAGGTGGTCGCCGGAGAAGAGCACCCGTTCCCGGGCGGACCACAGGCAGACGTGCCCGTACGAGTGGCCGGGCGTGTGCAGCACCTCCCACTCGTTCGCGCCGGTGGTGAAGCGCTCGCCGCCGCGCAGCCGGGTGGAGGCCTCCACCACCGAGTGCAGGTACGGCAGCCAGCGGGCCAGGCTGTCGCCGATCTCCTCCTGCTCGTCGGCGGACAGCCCGTGGTCGGCGTACATGTCCCTGCGGCGCGCCATCGCCGTCTGCGGGTGGCGGTACTTCTCGCAGTCCAGGTCGGTCATCGCATGCATCCACAGCTCGGCACCGGTCAGCTCCAGCAGCCGGCCGGCCAGGCCGTAGTGGTCGATGTGGGCGTGCGTGACCACGATCCGGGAGATGTCGCGCAGCGCGTACCCGGCCCGCTGCAGCCCTCGCTCCAGCGCTGGCAGGCCGTCGTCGTCCGGGTCCGCCCGCCACACGCCGGCGTCGACCAGCGTGACCGTGTCGCCGTCGGCCAGGACGTAGGCATTGACGCTGTCCACGCCGTGCAGCCCGACCGGGAGCGCCACCCGGGTCACCCCATCGACGGTCCCGGCCGCGTCCACCGCGCTCGTCCCGCTCGCCCTGTCCACTGTGGACCTCAGCCGTGCACCGGTTCCAGCAGGGTGAACCAGACGCGCACCTCCACCTGCCAGGTGACCCGCGACCCCTCGACGCTGCCGGCGACCCGGCGCACCTCGAAGGACGTGATGCCCTGGAGGGTCAGGCCGGCCCGGTCCAGCGCCTCGGTCACGGCGTCCTCGACGCTGGTCCCGGTCCCGGTCAGCTCCACCGCCTTCTGCACAGCCACGCCTGCATCTTCACCCTGGTGGCGTGGCCGTCGGGGAGTGCTTCCACCCACCGGAAGCGGGGCTGCGCCGCAGCGGCGCCCGGTCAGCCGGCCGCGGCGCTCTGCGCGAGGTCGCTCCCACTCCCGGGCAGGCTGCCGGCGGCGGCGAGCCAGTCGGCGAGCCAGGCGTCGAGCTGCTCGGCTGCCGGACCCAGCCTGGCCGTGACGGTCCTCGCCTCCCGCCAGCGCGCCACCGCGGCGGGGTAGTCGCCCGACACGAAATGCACCAACCCGAGCAGGCCGGTGGCCTCGGCCTCGCCGCCGCCATCGCCGTCCTGCCGGAAG
>DASPYH010000010.1:0-2849 GCA_035636875.1 Mycobacteriales bacterium
GTGGCTGCCGCGGACGGGCGCCCATGGCGGCCGGTGATCCGGGTGACCGAGCGGGACGGCGACGTGGAGACCGCGGTGGTGGCGGCGGGGAGCGCCGCCCACCATGCCGCGCTGGCGGCGGACGACCGGCATGCCGGTGAGCCGTGGACCGGCGAGGACCGAGCCGACGGGCTGCGGATCGTGCCGCAACCCGAGCCGGCGAGCGGTCGCCCGACGCCGGCCGGCGGGATGGTCACCCTGCCCGCGGACACCAGCGAGGTGGTCGCCCGGCTCGCCCAACTGCTGCGCGAGGATCCCACGCTCGCCTCGAGCTGGGGCCGCGAGGCCCAGGAGAGCTGAGCGGGCCCGGCCGCCTATGCTCGACGCCCGTGGACGCCGACGCCCCGATCGGGATCTTCGACTCCGGCGTCGGCGGCCTGACGGTCGCCCGAGCCGTCCTCGACCAACTGCCGGACGAGCCGCTGCTCTACGTCGGCGACACCGCCCACGGACCGTACGGTCCGCTCCCGATCGCCGAGGTGCGGCGCACCGCGCTCGAGGTCATGGACCACCTGGTGGGCGCCGGCGTGAAGCTGCTGGTCATCGCGTGCAACACGGCCAGCGCGGCGTGCCTGCGCGACGCCCGGGAGCGCTACGGCGTGCCGGTGGTCGAGGTGGTGCTGCCCGCGGTGCGGCGCGCGGTCGCGGCCACCCGGTCCGGACGGGTCGGGGTGATCGGCACCGCCGCGACCGTGACCAGCGGTGCGTACCAGGACGCGTTCGCGGCCGCTCCGCACGTGACGGTCACGGCGGCGGCCTGTCCCCGGTTCGTCGACTTCGTCGAGCGCGGGCACACCAGCGGGCGGCAGGTGCTCGGGCTGGCGCAGTCCTACCTCGCCCCGCTCGCCGCCGCGGGCGTGGACACGCTCGTCCTCGGCTGCACGCACTACCCGCTGCTGACCGGGGTGATCCAGCTGACGATGGGAGACGGCGTGACGCTGGTGTCCAGCGCCGAGGAGACCGCCAAGGACGTCTACCGGGTGCTCATCGCGACCGGGACGCTGCGGGACGAGGACCGGCCGCCGCCGCGGCACCGGTTCGCCGCCACCGGCGACCCCGAGCCGTTCCGCCGGCTCGGCCGGCGGTTCCTCGGCCCGGAGATCCGCTCCGTCGAGACCGCGGGGGTTCCCGCATGAGCACGACGGGTCGCGGGCCGGGCCTGACCAGGGCCGGCAGGCGGGACGTCCGGCCGGCCGAGCAGCGGGCGGAGGGGACACGATGAAGCTCACCGTGCTCGGGTGCTCCGGCAGCGTGCCCGGCCCGGACAGCCCCGCCTCGTCGTACCTGGTCGAGTACGAGGGCTTCCGGCTGCTGCTCGACCTGGGCAGTGGGGCCTTCGGCGCGCTGCAGCGGCATCACGATCCGGGTGCCGTCGACGCGGTGGTGCTGTCCCACCTGCACCCGGATCACTGCCTGGACCTGTGCGCGTACGTCGTGTGGCTGCGGTACGCCGTACCCGAGGCGGTGCCGCGCATCCCGGTGCTGGGGCCGCCCGGGACGCACCACCGGCTCGCCGCGGCGTACGACCCGGCGTCCCGGACGGTGCTGCACGACGTGTTCGACTTCGCCGCGCTGGCGCCGGGGGAGCGGGAGCTCGGGCCGTTCCGGCTGCGCTTCGAGCGGGTCAACCACCCGGTGGAGACGTACGCGGTGCGGCTACAGGCGGGCGACCGGGCGCTCGCGTACTCCGGGGACACCGGGGTCGGTGACGCGCTGGTGACGCTGGCCGCGGGCAGCGACGCGCTGCTGTGCGAGGCCTCGTTCGTCGACGGGGCGGACAACCCACCGAACCTGCACCTGACCGGTCGGGAGGCCGGCGAGCACGCGAGCAAGGCCGGCGTCGGGCGGCTGCTGGTCACGCACGTGCCGCCGTGGGTCGACCGCGACCGGGTCGCCGCCGCGGCGGCGGCGGCCTTCGCCGGCCGGTCCGAACTGGCCGGCGCCGACCGCACGTACGAGATCTGAGTCAGCGGGCGAGCAGCGACAGCCGGACCTCGCGCTCGGGGTTGTCCACGTTCGTGTCCACCAGGCAGATCGACTGCCAGGTGCCGAGCGCGAGCCGACCACCGAGCACCGGCACCGTCGCGTACGGCGGGACGAGGGCGGGCAGCACGTGGTCGCGGCCGTGCCCGCGACTGCCGTGCCGATGCCGCCAGCGGTCGTCGGGGGGCAGCAGTTCGGCGAGCACGGCGAGCAGGTCCTCGTCGCTGCCCGCACCGGTCTCCAGGACCGCCAGCCCCGCGGTGGCGTGCGGCACGAACACGTGCAGCAGGCCGTCCGCCTGCCCGCCGGCACCGGCGACGAAGCGGGCGCACTCGGCGGTGATGTCGCGGACGACCGGCGCCCGGCCGGTCCGGACGGTGAAGGTCTCGCTGCGCACGCCGGCCAGTCTGCCCACCGGGGCGGCCGCGGCGCCGCCCGGGCGTGTCCTAAGGTTGCCGGCGTGACGCGACCGGACGGGCGGAAGGCCGACGAGCTGCGCCCGGTGGAGATCATCCGTGGCTGGCAGCGCTACGCCGAGGGGTCGGCGTTGATCTCGTTCGGCGAGACGAAGGTGCTGTGCGCGGCGAGCGTGACCGAGGGCGTGCCCCGCTGGCGCAAGGGCAGCGGGCTCGGCTGGGTGACCGCCGAGTACGCGATGCTGCCGCGGGCCACCCACACCCGGTCCGACCGGGAGTCGGTGCGGGGCAGGATCGGTGGCCGTACGCACGAGATCAGCCGGCTGATCGGCCGGTCACTGCGGGTGGCCATAGACCTCGAGGCGCTCGGCGAGAACACGATCGCGATCGACTGCGACGTGCTGCAGGCCG
>DASPYH010000011.1:0-2368 GCA_035636875.1 Mycobacteriales bacterium
TGATGCGGCTGGCCGACCTCGGCTTCGAGGTGCTCGCCACGGACGGCACGGCGCTGGCGCTGCGCCGGCACGGAGTGGCCGTCGAGGTCGTCCCCAAGCACCGGCAGGCAGCCGGGAAGTCCGTCGACTGCGTGCAGCGGATCCTGCGGGGCGACGTGGCGCTGGTCTTCAACACGCCGTGGGGCTCGCCGGGCAACTCCGGGCCGCGGCTGGACGGCTACGAGATCCGCACCGCGGCGGTCGCGATGGGCATTCCGTGCGTGACGACGGTGCAGGGGATGACGGCGTGCGTGCAGGGGATCGAGGCGCTGCGGCGCGGGGACGTCGGGGTGCGCTCGCTGCAGGAGCTGCACGCACAGCTCAGGGGGGAGTCGCCGTGAGCGCGAGCCCGCGGTCGGGTCCGGTCCAGGTGCGGGGTGAGGTGCTCACCCGGCGCCGGG
Organism: Mycobacteriales bacterium; assembly: GCA_035636875.1. Classification (GTDB taxonomy): domain Bacteria; phylum Actinomycetota; class Actinomycetes; order Mycobacteriales; family CADCTP01; genus CADCTP01. The sequence continues at coordinate 441 of DASPYH010000011.1, forward strand.
TGGGGGCGTACCAGCTGCTCGAGGTGGCCGCCGACGGCATCGCCGAGCAGGCGAAGCCGGGCCAGTTCGTGGCGGTGTCGGTGGGCGGCCCGGCCAGCTCGATGCCGCTGCGGCGCTCGTTCGCGCTGTACCGGGCCACTCCCGTCGGCGCGTACGCCGGCACCGTGCAGTTCGTGGTCGGCGTGCAGGGCAAGGGCACCGAGTGGCTCGCCGGGGTGCGGCCGGGCGACCCGCTGGACGTCGTCGGTCCACTCGGGACACCGTTCCGGATGCCGTCCTCGCCGGTGGGCTGCCTGCTGGTCGGCGGCGGGTACGGCTCGGCGCCGCTGTTCGGCCTCGCCGAGGGGTTGCGGGCCCGGGAGTGCCGGGTCGACTTCGTGCTGGGAGCGTCCACTCACGACCGGGTCTTCGGCGAGCTGGAGGCGAAGCGGACGGCCGGGGTGGTGACGGTGACCACCGACGACGGTTCGGCCGGGTTCCGCGGCACGGTGGCCGACGTGCTGCCGGACGAGCTGGAGCGCACCGGAGCGCTGGTCGTCTACGCCTGCGGCCCGATGCCGATGCTGCGCGCGGTCGGCGCCGTCGCGGACTCGTACGGGCTGGCCTGCCAGGTAGCCGTCGAGGAGTCGATGGCCTGCGGTATCGGCGTCTGCATGACGTGCGTCCTGCCCGTCGTCGGCGAGGACGGGCAGACCCGGATGACCCGCTCCTGCGTGGACGGTCCGGTGTTCGCGGCGGACCGGATCCGGTGGGACGACCTGGGGACCGTACCCGCCGACGCTGTCGGAGCCGCCGGCGCCCCCGGGACCGGCGATCCCGAGGAGGCGTGGTGACCGCGCTCGCGCCGGACCTGGTCGACCTGTCGACGTCGCTGGCCGCCGCGCGGCTGCCCAACCCGGTGCTCACCGCGTCCGGCTGCGCGGCCGCCGGCCGGGAGCTGGAACCGTTCTCCCCGGTCGCCTCGCTCGGAGCGGTGGTCACCAAGTCGGTCACGCTGGCGCCGCGGGCCGGGCGCCCCACCCCCCGGATGGCCGAGACCCCGAGCGGGATGCTCAACTCGATCGGCCTGCAGAACCTCGGAGTAAACGCCTTCCTCGCGCACGACCTGCCGTGGCTGGCCGAGCGCGGCGCCCGCGCCGTGGTCAGCGTCGCCGGCGGCAGCGTGGACGAGTACGCCGAGCTGGCGCGGCGGCTGCGCGACGCCCCGGCGCTGGTCGCGGTCGAGGTCAACATCTCCTGCCCCAACGTCGAGGACCGCGGCCAGGTCTTCGCCTGCGACCCGGTCGCCGCCGCCCAGGTGATCGCCGCCGTGCGAGCGGTCACCCCCGAGGGCGTGCCGGTGCTGGCCAAGCTGTCCCCGGACGTGACCGACATCGTCGAGATCGCCCGGTCCTGTGTCGATGCCGGTGCCGACGGGCTGACCCTCGTCAACACGCTGCTCGGCATGGTGATCGATCCGGACACGCTGCGCCCCGCGCTGGCCGGCGTCACCGGCGGGCTGTCCGGCCCGGCGATCCGGCCGGTCGCGGTGCGCTGCGTCTGGCAGGTGCATGCCGCGCTGCCGGAGGTGCCGTTGCTCGGCGCCGGCGGGATCACCACCGGGCTGGACGCGCTGCAGTTCGTGCTCGCTGGCGCCTCCGCGGTGTCGGTGGGGACGGCGATCTTCGGGGACCCGTCCGCCCCGGCCCGGGTGCTTGCCGAGCTGCGGACGGCGCTCGCCGAGCGCGGGTTCGCGCGGCTGGTGGAAGCGGTCGGCTACGCCCACCGTGCCAAGATCGGCGATGAGCACCGTCCCGAGCCGACCGCGACACCGCCCCGCCGGCCGTTCTGGCGGTTGGGCGAGGAGGACCTGTGAGCGGCGCCGGCACCGGCCGGGCGGCCCGGCTGTCGGCCGCGGGCACCAACGGACCGGGCACCAACGGACCGGG
>DASPYH010000012.1:0-4007 GCA_035636875.1 Mycobacteriales bacterium
CGCCGGTGGTCGAGCTGGACGTGACCAACCCCGAGGACATGGCCACCCTGCCGGACCGGGTCCGCGAGCACGTGGACGGCATCGACGGCGTCTTGCACTCGATCGGCTTCGCGCCGGCGTCCGCGCTGGGCGGCGGCTTCCTGGAGACCCCCTGGGAGGACGTCGCGACCGCGGTGCACGTCTCGACGTACTCGCTGCCGGCGCTGGCCAAGGCCGCGCTGCCGCTGATGCCGGAGCGGGGCGGCTCGGTCGTCGGGCTCACGTTCGACGCGACGGTCTCGTGGCCGGCGTACGACTGGATGGGCGTGGCGAAGGCGGGGATGGAGTCGGCCGCGCGGTACCTGGCCCGCGAGCTCGGACCGCGCGGGATCCGGGTCAACCTGGTCGCCGCCGGCCCGCTGCGCACGATGGCCGCCCGCAGCATCCCCGGCTTCTCGGTCTTCGAGAACGTGTGGGCCGAGCGGGCACCGCTGGGCTGGGAGATCGGCAACCCGGAACCGGTCGCCCGGTCGTGCGCGGCGCTGCTGTCCGACTGGTTCCCGGCCACCACCGGGGAGATCGTGCACGTCGACGGCGGCTTCCACGCGACGGGCGTCTGACCTGCCCGTCCGGCAGGATGGTCGGGTGAGCGCTGGCCCGTACGACGCCTTGCTGCTGCTGTCCTTCGGCGGCCCGGAGGGACCGGACGACGTGCTGCCGTTCCTGGAGAACGTGGTGCGCGGGCGCGGCGTGCCGCGAGAGCGGCTGCTGGTGGTGGCCGAGCACTACCAGCACTTCGGCGGGGTGTCGCCGATCAACGCCCAGAACCGGGCGCTGGTGGCGGCGGTCCGCGCCGAGCTGGCCCGCAACGGTCCGGACCTGCCCGTCTACTGGGGCAACCGCAACTGGCATCCGCTGGTCGAGGACACCGTGGCGCGGATGCGCGGCGACGGGGTGCGTCGGGCCCTCGTCTTCGTGACCAGCGCGTACAGCTCGTTCTCCGGGTGCCGCCAGTACCAGGATGACCTGGCGCGGGCGCGAGCGGCGGTGGGGCCGGACGCGCCGGAGCTGGACAAGCTGCGGCACTACTTCAACCACCCGGGATTCGTGGCGCCGAACGCTGATGCGCTTCGGGCGGCGCTGGCGACGCTGCCGGACCCGGCCGCCGCGCGGCTGGTCTTCACCGCGCACTCGATCCCCGAGTCGATGGAGGCTGCCAGCGGGCCCGGGGGTCATCTCTACTCGACCCAGCTGCGGGAGGCGTCCCGGCTGGCGGCCGAGGCGGCGCGCGGGCCGGGGGCGGCGTTCGACCTGGTCTGGCAGAGCCGCAGCGGTCCGCCGGCGGTGCGGTGGCTGGAGCCGGACGTCAACGACCACCTGTCGGCGCTGGCGGACCAGGGCGTGCCGGCGGTGGCGGTGGCTCCGATCGGCTTCGTCTCCGACCACGTCGAGGTGCTGTGGGACCTGGACGAGGAGGCCGCGCAGACCGCGCAGAAGCTGGGGCTGGCCTTCGCGCGGGCCGCCACGGTCGGCGCCGACCCGCGGTTCGTGACGATGGTCCGCGAGTTGGTCGCCGAGCGGCTGGACCCCGCTGCGCCCAAGCGCGCTCTCGGCCCGATGGGACCGAGCCACGACCGCTGCCCGGTCGGGTGCTGCCCCGCCCCCCGCCGGCCAGCCTGACCCGCCGGCCCGCGCCAGACCTCCGGCCCGGCTCGGCCCACGGGCGCCCCGTGCCTCGACCGGCCGGCGTGACTTGCCGGCACCGGCCCGACCGCTGCCAGAGCCCCACTGCGGCTCGGCCCGACGGGCGCCCCGCGCCTCGACCGCTCGGCCCGACGGGCGCCCCGCGCCTCGACCGCCAGCCCTGCGCGCGAGCTCGGGGTGCTCAGCGGTGCCGGGAGGGGACCGCGTTGTACGCGGCCACCCTCGCCCGCCGCAGCGCACTCCCGAGCGGACGGAGCGCATCCTCCCGAGCCCGAGCCTCCGCGCCGGTCACCGAGCTACCGGGTGCATCCGCCCGGGCCAGGTCGAGGACCGCGGCGAGCCGGTCGGCCTGGGCGAGCAGCCGTACCGCGCGACCGTCGTGGCCAGGCGGCAGGTCCGGGGTCACCCCGCGCCGCACCCGGGCGAGCTGGTCGGCGACCTCGGGTCGCCAGCTCGCCACGTCCAGCGCGGTCAGCGCCGAGGCCGCGTCGCGGGTGGCGCCAGTGAGCTCGTGCTCGGCCTCGGCGACCGTGATCGGGTCCGGCGCCGGCTCGCCCACCTCGTACGCGGTCCACAGCACGCAGGTGGTCCGGCTGCCGAGCTCCGAGCCGTGCTCGGTCACCTGCGGCACCAGGCCGATCCCGCGCCCGAGCACGGCCTCCCCGGCCGCCAGCGCCGCGGCGGTGAACTGGCCGGGCCCGGGCAGCCCGCGCGGGTCGCCCGGCACCGGGAGCACGGCGCGGACGCCGTCGGGGGAACGGGCGCGCAATACCGGCAGCACCCAGCCGAGCGGCACCTCACTGGCCAACCCCGCCCCCGGCTGACGAGCGAGGCTCGCCGGTGCGACCGAGACGACGTCGTGGTCGGTGCGGCAGGCCGACCGGTCGCCGCCCCGCAGGCCCAGCGGCGCGCCGATGACCCGGTGCGGCTCGTCGTCGCCGGTCACCCGGGCGACCACGTCGTCGTACGCTGCCTCGCCGGCGAGCCACGCCGAAGCCCAGGCGGCGAACACCCCGGAGCGCACCCTCACCCGGCCACCCTACGTGCTGCTCCGGCCACCCGCCCGCGCCGGCGAACCTGGCCCGGCTCACGCAGCGCCCGGCCGGCTGGGCTGGCACGACTTCATCGACTGCCACTCGACCTGACCGCTCACGCGCACGGCAGTCCATCAGCCGACGGCGCCCGTCGGGTCCCTCGCTCGGGTCGAGGCCGAGGAGATCGGCGACGGTGTTCGGCGACGTCGATGGACGCCTGGGGGCTCACACTGGGATCGTGACGGACGAGATCGCCGGTGGTGGCAACCGTCTGCCGCGCTGGTACCCGCGCGCCGCCCTCGTCCTGGCCGCGGTGGTCCTGTTCGGGTACGTGCTCAGCCACCGCCAGCCGGCGGTCCGGCCCCAGGCGGAGCCGGCGGTCGAAGTTCCGGCGCGGCAGGTCATCTCGCCGGGTCCCCGGGCGGACCTGTCCGGGAGCGTCCGGGCCGGTCCGCCCGGGCTGCGGCTGCTCGTCGACGGCACCGATCCGCGGATCGTCGACGCGCACACCCTTGCCGTCACGCCGGTGCCCGGGCTGCGGCTGCGCCCGGGGCAGGCCGCCCGAGTGCTGCAGTTCGGCCCCGCCGGCCTGGCCGCGCTGGCAGCGCTGGACGGCCTGAGCGGCGGGATCTACCTGGTCCGGCCCGGCGAGCCGGCGCTGTCGCTTGGCAGCCAGGACATGCTCGTGCCCGGCCGGGAGGCAACCGTGGTGGCGGCGACCTACCGGGCAGGTGCGACGAGGATGAATGGGCTCGGCTTCGATCGGCGGGTGCGCTGGCAGTGGAGCCTGCCCGGCAAGGTCGACCCGCTCCGGGACACCCCGGCTGGGCTGGTCGTCGTCCAGTACCTGGACGCTGTCGGCGGCGACGCCGTGTTGTTGCTGCTGGACCGGCAGACCGGGGGGGTGCGCCGGCCACTGGGACACGCCAGCTATGCGGTGGCGACCGACGACCGGTCGATAGCCTGGGTGCCGGCCCGGTGCGACTCGGACTGCCTGCTGATGGTGACCGACCTTTCCACCGGCGCCGCCCGCCGTTATCGGATGCCGGATCGGCGGGAGCCGGCTGCGGGGGCGTTCGCCCCGGACGGGCAGCACCTGGCATTGAGCTTCTCCGGCGTGCCGGCCGACCCCCGGACGCCGGCCAGGCCCGGGTTCGCCGGCATCCTCGACCTGCGCACCTCCGCGCTGACCTCCGTGCCGGGCCTGGCCACCCCACCCTCCGACCACGCCGACGTCACCTGGTCGGCCGACGGGCGCTGGCTGGTGCTCGGGGTGAAGTGGCCGGAGGA
>DASPYH010000013.1:0-6480 GCA_035636875.1 Mycobacteriales bacterium
CGGGCATAGTCCCCCTGCGCCTCCACCCACCGCACCTCGGACCGGGGCAGCATCGTGGTCCGGCCCGCCAGCTCGACCGGGATCACCTCGTCGTCGTCGCCTCGCTCCGGCGGTGCCTCGGCGGGTGCGAGATCGCGGGCGGCGGTCACCCGGCGAAGCGACTCGGCAAGCCGCTCCGGTCGCAACGGCTTGAGCAGGTAGTCCACTGCCCCGAGGTCGTACGCGTCCACGGCCCGGTCATCGTGCGCGGTGACGAAGACGACCGTCGGCGGGGCGGCGAAGCGGCGCAGCACCCGGGCGAGCTCCAGCCCGTCCAGGCCCGGCATCCGGATGTCGAGGAAGACGGCGTCCACCTCGCCGTCCCGTAGCACCCGCAACGCCTCGGTCGCGTCGCCTGCCCGTGCCACCGAACCGACCCGGGCGTCGGCACCGAGCAGGTACGCCAGCTCGTCGAGGGCCGGCGGCTCGTCGTCGACCGCGAGCACGCGCAGCCTCCGCCGGGGGAACGGAGCCCCCTCGCCAACGCCGCGAGCTCTCACGACCACCACGCCCTCGCCCGCGCCGCCAGCCTCCGCGGTCACGATGCCCGCACCCCGGCATGGAACTTCGGGACCCGCATGCTCACCTTGGTCCCGGCACCGGGCGCGGTCTCGACCACCAGGCCGAACTCGTCGCCGAACACCGACCGCAGCCGGTCGTCGATGTTGCCCAGACCGATGTGCCCGCCGCCCTCGGGCCGCCGCCGCAACACCTCCGGGTCCATGCCGACCCCGTCGTCCTCCACGCTGATCAGGCACGCGGCGCCCGCGTCCTCGGCCACGATCGACACGGTGCCGACGCCGGTCTTCCTCGCCAGCCCGTGCCGCACCGCGTTCTCCACCAGCGGCTGCAGCGCCAGGAACGGCACCGCCACCGGCAACACCTCCGGCGCGATCTGCAGCCGCACCTCGAGCCGGTCGCCGAACCGGGCGCGCTCCAGGGTCAGGTAGCGGTCGATCGAGCGCAGCTCCTCCGCCAGCGTGGTGAACTCCCCGTGCGAGCGGAACGAGTAGCGGGTGAACTCGGCGAACTCGAGCAGCAGCTCCCGGGCCCGCTCGGGGTCGGTCCGGACGAAGGACGCGATCGTGGTCAGCGCGTTGTAGACGAAGTGCGGGCTGATCTGGGCCCGCAGCGCGCGTACCTCGGCGCGGACCAGCCGGGCCCGGGACTGGTCGAGCTCGGCGAGTTCAAGCTGGGTCGAGACCCAGCGCGCGGTCTCCAGCGCGGCCTGCACCAGCCCGGCGCCGGGCTCGGTCGAGGTGATCGCCGCCAGCGTGCCGACGATCCGGTGGTCCACCGCGATCGGCACCACCACCGCGCCGCGGACCAGGCACTCCGGGTCGGGACAGAGCACCTCCTCCGGCCGCACCACCACCGGCCGGCCCGACTCCAAGGGGCGGGCCGCCGCGGTCCACAGCTGCGCGGCATGGTGGTCGCCGGGCCCCTCCCAGGCCAGCGCCCGGTCCGTGTCGGTCAGCGCGATCGCAGGGGTGCCGAGCAGGCCGCGCAGGTGCCGCGCCGACTTGCCGGCCGAGGTCTCCGTCAGGCCCAGCCGCAGCGGCGGCGCGGCCATGCTGGCGGCGTGCAGGGTCTCGAACGTGACCCGCTCGGCGGAGGTGCCGAAGCCTCGCCGCTGCCGGGCCCGGCCCACCGCCCACACCGAAGGCGCGCCGCCGAGCAGCAGCCCGCCCACCAACCACGCCGTGCCCACACCCGCATGGTCGCTGCCCAACCCGCCACCGGCAACGCCGCCGCAACACCTGTCACGCCTCCGTGACCAGTCGGACCACCTCGTCGGCGCAGCCCCAGGACAGCGTGACCCCCGAACCGCCGTGCCCGTAGCAGTGCACGACGTCGTCCCCGCGCTCGACCCGGACGCCGGTACGCACCGGCCGGATGCCGACGGCGTGACCGAGGACGGGCGCGCCGGTGAGCTCGGGCACCAGCTCGCGGCAGCGTTCCAGGATCGCCTCCGCCGTCTTCGGGTCAGGCTCGCGGTCCTCGGCGTCCTCGTCGGCGGTGCCACCGCACACCACGTCGGTGCCGCGGGGGACCACGTAGACCATGCCGTCCGGGTGCTGCTCGTCCACGGTCCACCGGGTCAGGCCCGGGTCGGCGACGCGCACCACCTGGCCTCGGACCGCGGTCAGGTCGCGATCGCCGACCAGCTCGCGGGCGCCGAGGCCGGCAGCGTTGACCACGAGGTCGGCGGCGCGGCGGGCGATGTCGAGATCGGTCAGCATCCGGCGCCGGAACCACACGCCGGCCGCGGCGAGCTCGTCGACCAGCCAGTCCAGGTAACGCGGCATGTGCGCGACCGGCGCCGCGAACTCGTACCCGTCCGCGTAGCCCGGCGGCAGGTCCGCCGGCGCCACCCGGCCTAGCCTCGGCACGGCCGGCGCCCACCAGGGGTCGGGCCGCCCGGTCCGGAACAGCTCGCGGCCGCGCCGGAGCGTGACGCCGGTCTCCGGGCGCACGGACAGGATCGAGAACATGTCGTACGTCACCGCGGCCCAGTCGGTCACGGCCCGCTCAGGCAGCGCGCGGTACGGGTACCAGAGCGCGGCGGCAACCGCGGAGGTGGTGTCGTGGACCGCGTCGCGGGTCCAGACCTCGACCTCGTGCCCGACCCGCACCAGCCGGTGGGCGCAGGTCAACCCGATGACGCCGGCCCCCACCACGACGATCCGCACCCGCTGCATCCTGCCGCACGACTGCGCCTGGTCGGGGCCGGCGCGCCCTACTTGAGCAGCTTGGACAGCCGGCGGTCGGCGAGCAGCTGGCCGCCGGTCTGGCAGGTCGGGCAGTACTGCATGGACTTCGACGCGAACGACACCTCTCGGACGGTGTCCCCGCAGACCGGGCAGGGCAGGCCGGCCCGGGCGTGCACCTGCAAGCCGGACCGCTTCTCCGCCTTGAGCGTGGCCGCCTTCTGCCCGATCGAGCGGTCGACGGCGTCTCGCAGCGTGGTGACGAGCGCGGCGTGCAGCCGGGACAGCTCGACCCCGGACAGCCGGCCCGCGGGCTTGAACGGGGAGAGCTTGGCGGTGTGCAGGATCTCGTCGGAGTACGCGTTGCCGATACCCGCGATCAGCGACTGGTCGGTGAGCGCGCCCTTGAGCTGGCCGCCGTGCGCCGCCAGCAGCTCGCCGAGCCGGTCGGCGGTGAGGGCGGGGTCGAGCGCGTCCGGGCCGAGCCGGGCGATCCCGGGTACCTCGGTCACCGCCCGGACCAGGTAGACGGCGAGCTTCTTCTGGGTGCCCTGCTCGGTGAGGTCGAAGCCGCTGCCGTCGTCAAGGTACAGTCGCGCGGCGATCGGCCCACGGCCGGGCTTCGGGGGCGCCGACGGCAGCGACTCGCGCCAGTGCAGCCAGCCGGCCCGGGCAAGGTGCACGACGAGGTGCAGGCCGTCTGGGGCGCCGGTGCCGGAGGCGCCGATCTCGAGATCGAGGAACTTCCCGTGCCGCGCGGCGCCGGTCACCTCGAGCCCGGCCAGGGCGGTGGGCGGCGGATCGAAGGTCTTCAGCGCGCTGATCGCGGGGGTGTCGAAGCGGGCGACGGCATGGCCGACCGCCCGCTCGCGGAGGAAGGCGGCGAGCGCCTCGACCTCGGGTAGTTCGGGCACGCGTCCAGTGTGCCCGATGCTCCAGCCTCGGCGATGGCTGTCACTCAGAGTGAGATTCGTGGCCGTCGTGCGCTCGGTGTCCTGATCATGGAGACGGCGAACGGGACGATGAGCAGCACGAATGGACGAGTCGAGGATGTCTGTTACCCACCGTGACCCAACTTGTGCGATGGGTTGATCGACCTCTGTCACGCGGCGTGCTCTCCTCTGAGCATGCGGGCGGGGGCCGCCCAGCGCCTGTCAAGGGACGGCTCGTGCCCCCGACGTGGTCGGGACTGCCCCCGTGGTCTCGACTGCGGCGGTCCGGTTCCGCCCGGCGACTCACCCCGTGGTCGCCGGGCGGGCCGGCACCGTCGACCCGCCGCTGCCTTGTCCTCCGCGCCCGCCGGTGCCGGCTGCGCCCGGGGCAGCCCTTGTCGCGTCCCGGCCAGCGTGCTCGCGGTGGACGCCGGGTCACGGCCGCGCCCCGGGCAGCCGCCTGGCAACGCGGGCCCGAGGATCAGCCGGCCAGCCCTGCGAGCCCGGTTGTCAGGTCCAGGCCTCGGCGTCGTGGACCGCGGTCCAGAAGAGCAGTTCAAACCGGACAACCCGCTCGAACGCGATCACCATCGCGGGCGTCGGGCCGCCCGGCGCGGCCGGGTCGAGCAGCCGCGCCACGGCGGCGACCCATCCGGCGAAGGCGTCCGACGACCAGTTGTCGACGAACGGCCAGTAGTCCGTCGTCCGGTTCGCGGTGGCGCGGATCGCGGACCACGCGTCGTAGTACGCCTTCTCGGCGCCGTAGAGCACGGCCAGCGCGACCGGGTAACCGTCCTGGAGGGAAGCCTGCACGTACGCCGTGTATCCGAGGGTGGTCGGCCCGGGCTCGGCCGCCAGATCGAGGCCGCGCGCCGCCGCCTCCCGCGAGAACAGGTCCAGCTCGGCCTGCAGCGGGCCGAGGCCGGCGGCGAGAACGTCGGCCGATCGCAGGTCCGGTGCCAGGGTGACCAGGCCGGCGAGGAACCGGCGGAACCCGACCACGAAGTGGTGGTCGGCGGCCAGCCACCGGTCGAACGCGGCCCGCTCCAGCGTCCCGTCGCCCGCCTTGACCACGAACGGGTGGGCTGTCAGCCGCGCCCACAGCGGGCCGGAGCGCGCCAGCAGCGTCCGAGCGGCTGCGCCGCTCACCCGCTCGCCCTCACGCGGAGAGCTTAGGCCGGTGCGGGCGGAGCCGTGAGCCAGCGCGGGCGGCGATCCTGGGCCCCCGCCGCCGGTCATGGGACGTCCCAGAAGGCGACCTCGTGCCGCAGGGCCGCCTCGAAGGCGGCCGTCGCGGTGGGCTCGTCCACCAGCCGGGCGGCGTAAGCCTCGTCCAGCATCTGAGCGCACCGCTGCGCCAGCGCGGCGAATCCCGGGTCCGCGTAGGTGGCGACCCATCGCGCGTACCGGGGCTCGGCCGGCGGGTGCTCGGCGAGCAGCCGGCCGAGCGTGGAGTAGCCCCACATGCACGGCAGCAGCGCGGCCAGCCCCCGGCCGTAGTCGTCGGCCGCGTCCAGCAGGAAGGCCGTGTACGCCACCGTCCGCGGGGCGGGCACCGCGCCGAACAGGTCGGCATCGAACTCGGCCGCCAACTCGCGGTGCAGCGACAGCTCGTCGTGCCAGGTCGAGTGGGCCAGGTCGACCAGGTCGCCGAGGTGCGGGTCGGGCGCCCGGGAGGCGAGCCGGGCGAACACCCGCACGTAGTCGAGCAGGAAGAGGTAGTCCTGCTCGAGCCAGGACCGGAACGCCGCCGGGTCGAGGTCGCCGCGGCCGATGCCCACGACGGTCGGGTGCTCCACCTGCGCCCGGACCGCCGGCATCCCGCGGACGGTCAACCGGCTCGACAGCGTCGACACGCGCCCATGGTGGCCGCCCCCGGTCAGATCGCCTCGGCCAGGGTCACCTGGAATCTGCCCCACGCCTCCGTCCGTTCGGCACGGACCGCGAAACCGGCGGCGGCGACCTCGGCGCGGACAGCCTCCGGCCGGACCTTCGCCGACACCTCAATCCGCCCTCCGCGCGGCGAACGGCACGGTGAGGTCGAGCCTCACTACCCCTCGGTCACCAAGCAGAAGGGGTGGCCGACCGGGTCGACGAAGACGCGCCAGGGCGTGCTGTCCGCGGCGAACACCTCGCTCACCGCCCGCGCCCCGAGCCCCAGCGCGCTCTGCGCGGCCGTTGCCAGGTCGCTGACCTGCACGTCGACGTGCATCTGCTGCGGGTGGCGGCGGCTCGGCCAGCGCGGCGGCTGGTAGCCGTCCACCCGCTGGAAGGCGAGCTTCGGGCCGCCGGCCCCGTCTGTCGACAGGGTCACCCAGTCGTCGGCAGCGTCGAGCACCTCCCGCCCGAGCAGTGCCGCGTAGAAACCGGCCAACGCCCTGGCGTCCGGGCAGTCGTAGACCACGATGTCGAGCCGCCCCACAGGGTTGGTCGCGGTCACGGCCGGCAGCCCAGCGGCGCGGACCGGCGGACCCGGACCGACCAGGCCGCGCGTGCCAGCCAGCCCGGCCAGGCCCCGCGTCCGGGCCGCTCCCGAGCCACGCGCTCCCACCGCCGGGTCGACATCCGCGCCCGGGCCACGTCGGCCGCCTCGCCCTGGGCCGCCACCGCCTGGACGAACGCCCGATGGAAGCCCATGCGGACCGCGATCCGCTCCGCCTCCGCGTACCGCTCCTCCGTGCGCATGTCCCGCTCCTCTCTCCGTCACCACTGAACTGAGCTTGCCGGTTGCGAGAGCATTCTGCAACCGCCATACGGCGTACGCTGGTGAGCGTGAGCGGCCCGGCACAGCGCGAGAT
>DASPYH010000014.1:0-4645 GCA_035636875.1 Mycobacteriales bacterium
GAACGGCTCGGCGAGTACGTGGTGAGCGACTACCTGCACGCCCGCCGCGGCCGCCGCGCCGGGTGAGAAGGCTCGCCCACCCGCGTCAGCGGGGTGCCGACCGGGCGGTCGCCTGGCAGGATGGACGCGTGTCCAACCGACCGGCCCGCACCCGGCGACCGCGGCTGCTGCCGGGTGCCGTGCTCGCGTCGGCCCTCGTCGTGGCCACCGCCGGCAGCGTGCTGGCCGCGACGAACCGGGGCCACGAGCCGGCCGTGCAGGCGTGCGGTCCCGGTCAGCAGTGGGTGACGGTCCACCCCGTGGTGGTGCTCAGCGAGTGGCGCCCGGCGGCGACCAGGTCGGCCGGCCCGTCGCTCGCCGGCTGCCTGGACACCTCCCGGCTCGGCCCGGCCGACCGGCCGCAGCCGACCAACCCGCGCGGCTAGCCCCAGCCCCAGCCCTAGCCCAGCGCCCGGGCCAGGTCGGCGAGCAGGTCGTCGACGGTCTCGATGCCGACCGACAGCCGGATCAGGTCGACCGGCACCTCCAGCTCCGACCCGGTCACCGACATGTGCGTCATCCGGCCCGGGTGCTCGATGAGCGACTCGACCCCGCCGAGCGACTCGCCGAGGATGAAGACCTCGGTCCGCTCGCAGACCCGCAGCGCCGCCGCCTCGCCGCCGCGGACGGTGAACGACACCATCCCGCCGAAGCCGCGCATCTGCTTCACGGCGACCTCGTGGCCGGGGTGGTCCGGCAGCCCGGGGTAGAGCACCTGGTCGACCGCGGGATGGGCCCGCAGCAGCTCGACCACCCGCTCCGCGTTCGCGCAGTGCCGGTCCATCCGTACGCCGAGCGTCTTCACCCCGCGCAGCACCAGCCAGCAGTCGAACGGGCCTGGCACCGCGCCCATCGCGTTCTGGTGGAACGCCAGCCGCTCGGCCAGGTCGGTGTCCGTCACGACCAGGGCGCCGCCGACGACGTCCGAGTGCCCGCCCAGGTACTTGGTCGTCGAGTGCACGACGACGTCGGCGCCGTAGGCCAGCGGCTGCTGCAGGTAGGGCGAGGCGAACGTGTTGTCGACCGCCAGCAACGCCCCGGCGTCGTGGGCGATCGCGGCCAGCCCGGCGATGTCGGCGACCGCGAGCAGCGGGTTGGTCGGTGTCTCGCACCACAGCAGCTTCGTCGCCGGCCGCATGGCGGCCCGGACGGCGGCGAGGTCGGACAGGTGCGCGGTCGTGTAGTCGACGCCCCAGCGGGCCAGCACCTTCGCGAACAGGCGGAAGCTGCCGCCGTACGCGTCGTCCGGGACGACGGCGTGGTCGTCGGGCGCCAGGACCGCGCGCAGCAGGCAGTCCTCCGCGGCCAGCCCGGAGGCGAAGGCCAGCCCGCGCGCCCCGCCCTCGAGCGCGGCAAGGCACTCCTCCAGCGCGGTCCGGGTCGGGTTGGCCGAGCGGCTGTACTCGTACCCGCCGCGTGGCCGGCCGACCCCGTCCTGCTCGTACGTCGAGGTCTGGTAGATCGGCACCGAAACCGACCCGGTGAGCGGGTCGGGCTCCTGCCCGGCATGGATTGCCAGCGTCTCGAACCCGTGCCGCGTCGCACTCACCCGCGCGAGGCTACCCGCCGTACAGGTCGTCGATCACGTCCGCGTGCGTGGCGAGGACGCCGCGCCGCTTGAGCTTCATCGTCGCGGTGAGCTGCGGTGAGTCCGGCAGCCACTCCTCGCCCAGCACCGCGGAGCGCTTGATGCCCTCGACCTGGGAGAAGCGCTGGTTCACCTCGGCCACGCCACGCTCGAGCTCGGCCCGGCGACCCCGGCTTGTGGCCGCCTCGCGGCTCGGCGTCGACCCGACCGGGACTCAGCGGGTGGCGAGGTACGCGAGCAGGTCCTGGCGGGTGAGCACGCCGGCCGGCTTGCCGTCGGCGAGCACCACCGCCGCGTCCGCCTTCTCCAGCGCGCTGACGGCGGCGTCGACCGGCTCGCCGGCACCGATCGTCGGCAGCGGCGGGGACATGTGCCGCTGCAGCGGGTCGGCCATCCGGGCCCGGCCACTGAACAGCAGGTCGAGCAGGTCGCGCTCGACTACCGCGCCGACGACCTCGGCCGTCATGACCGGCGGCTCAGCCTGCACCACGGGCATCTGCGACACCGAGTACTCGCGGAGAATGTCGATGGCCTCCCGGACGGTGTCGTGCGGGTGCGCGTGTACCAGTTCCGGCATCGCCCCGCTCTTGCGGCGCAGCACGTCGCCGACGGTGGTGTCGGCACTCGAGGTCTGCAGGAAGCCGTAGCCGGCCATCCAGTCGTCGTTGAAGATCTTCGACAGGTAACCGCGGCCGGAGTCCGGCAGCAGCACCACCACCACGTCCCCCGGGCCGGCCCGCTCGGCCACCCGCAGCGCCGCCTGCGCCGCCATCCCGCACGAGCCGCCGACCAGCAGCCCCTCCTCCCGGGCGAGCCGCCTGGTCATCGTGAACGAGTCCGCGTCGCTGACCGCGAGGATCTCGTCGCAGATCCCCCGGTCGTACGTCTCCGGCCAGAAATCCTCGCCGACGCCCTCGACCAGGTACGGCCGGCCGCTGCCGCCGGAGTAGACCGAGCCCTCGGGGTCGGCGCCGACCACCCGCACCCGGCCGCCGGAGGCCTCCTTGAGGTGCCGCCCGGCGCCGCTGATCGTCCCGCCGGTGCCGAGGCCGGCGACGAAGTGGGTGACCCGGCCGTCGGTCTGCCGCCAGATCTCCGGCCCGGTCGTCTCGTAGTGGGACAGCGGGTTGTGCGGATTGGTGTACTGGTTCGGCTTCCAGGCGCCGTCTATCTCGCGGGTCAGCCGGTCGGAGACGTTGTAGTAGGAGTCGGGGTGCTCGGGCGGGACCGCCGTCGGGCAGACGACCACCTCCGCGCCGTACGCCCGCAGCACGTTGATCTTGTCTGCGGACACCTTGTCCGGGCAGACGAACACGCAGCGGTAACCGCGCTTCTGCGCGACGATCGCGAGACCAACGCCGGTGTTGCCGCTGGTCGGCTCGACGATCGTGCCGCCGCGCTTCAGCTCGCCGGAGCGCTCGGCCGCCTCCACCATCCGCAGCGCGATCCGGTCCTTCACCGATCCGCCGGGGTTGAGGTACTCGACCTTGGCCAGCACCAGCGGGGCCAGCCCCTCGGTCACCGACGAGAGCTTGACCAGCGGCGTGTTGCCGATCAGGTCGACCAGCGACTCCGCGTACTCCATCGGTCCAGACTATGGGACCGCGGCCGGCGCGCCGGAGGGCCGGCCGAGGACATCGAACCTGCCTGGGCGGACGTTCGGCGCGCTGCGGGACGACCGGGGCGCGGAGTGATCGGGTCCCTGGACTAACCTCCTGTCGGGAGGTGGACCAGTGGCACGAGATGCGGCCGTGCCGCTCGCGAAGGGAGTCTGGCGAATCCCGACCTCGCTCGGCGACTTCGTCAACTCGTACGCGTTCCGCGACGCCGACGGATCGGTCACGCTTGTCGACGCCGGGCTCGGGCTGCGGTGGGCGCATCGGAAGCTCCGCGCAGGGCTGCAAGCCATCGGTGCCGCCCCGGGCGACGTGCGGCGGGTCGTGGTCACCCACGCGCACAGCGACCACGCCGGTGGTCTGGCCAGGATGGTCGCCTACACCGGCGCCGACGTGGCGAGCCACGAGCGCGAGGCGGTCTACCTGCGCGACGGCAGGACGCCGCGCTTCCATGGCGGCCGGAGGACCTCCTTCGCCAAGGTGACGGTCGCGGAGGAGTTCCTGAACGGGAGCGTGCTGCCGGTCGCCGGCGGCCTCCGGGTGGTGCACACTCCCGGCCACACGCCCGGGCACGTCTCGCTGCTGCACCTGCCGACCGGGGTGCTCGTCACCGGGGACGCGCTGTTCAACCTGCGCGGCATCCGCTACTCCCCCGGGTCGCTGTGCACCGACCCTGAGCTCAACCGCAAGTCCGTCGACGGTCTCGGGGACCTCGACTTCGAGGTGGTCGCGTTCACCCACGGGCCGGAGATCCGGCACGGAGCGCGGGCCGCGGTGCGCGCCTTCCTGCGTGGCCGCGAGCGGTGAGCCGCGCCGCCCAGGCCCGTCGGATTGCCACCGCCGCGGCGTACGGCGGCGGCGGCCTCGGGCTGCTGACGGCGGCCGGCTGGGGGCTGCTGCTCGGCGAGGCGAAGCTGGCCCGCCGCTGGGTCGGGCCGCCGGACGCCGCCCCGCCGGTCGGCGACGGGGTCTGGGGGGTCGGCGACGACCCGCCGATCACGATGGTGGTGATGGGCGACTCCAGCGCGGCCGGTTACGGCGTGCACGACGCGCTGGAGACACCGGGGGTGTTGGTGGCCGCGGGGCTCGCGGAGGTGGCCGGCCGGCCCGTCCGGCTCGTCACCACTGCGGTCGTCGGCGCCCGATCCGAGCACCTCGCGTCCCAGGTGGAGCAGGTGCTGGCCGAGCACCCCGACATCGCGGTGATCATGGTCGGCGCGAACGACGTGACGGGCCGGGTCCGGACGTCGGAGTCGGTCCAGCACCTGGCTCGGGCGGTCCGGCGGCTGCGGGCGCACGGCGCCGAGGTGGTCGTCAGCACCTGCCCCGATCTCGGCACGGTGGAGCCCATCGCCCAGCCGCTGCGCTTGGTGGCGCGGATGTTGAGCCGCCAGCTCGCCGC
>DASPYH010000015.1:0-14124 GCA_035636875.1 Mycobacteriales bacterium
TCGACCAGCCGGCAGCCGCCCTGCAGCGGGTGCGCCCGGCGTACGCCCTCGAAGCGGCGTACCAGGACCGCGTCGGACGCCTCGAGGAACAGCACCCTGGGACGGTACCCGCGCTCGTCGAGCTCGCCGATGACGCTGCGCAGGTCGGCGGAGAACGCGCGGCTGCGCACGTCGACCACGACGGCGATCCGGGTGACACCTCCGGAGGTGCGGCTGCCCAGGTCGACCATGGCCGCGATCAGCTCCGGCGGCAGGTTGTCCACCACGTAGTAGCCAAGGTCCTCCAGGCACTTCGCCGCGGTGCTGCGGCCGGCTCCGGACAGCCCGGTGACGACCACGACCTCCAGTCCGACCGGCGCGTCCGACCGGACCGGCTCAGCCATCCAGCACCTCCCCCGTGCTCGCGTCCACCGCCGGCACCGGCTCGGCCTCCGGTCGGCGCAGCGCCGCGGCGACCGCCTCGGCGGTGCGCCGGCCGACGCCGGGCACCGCCATGATGTCGTCCACCGAGGCCGCGCGGAGGCGCTTCAGCGAGCCGAACCGGGTCAGCAGCGCCTTCCGGCGCGTCTCGCCGAGGCCGGGCACCCCGTCGAGCGCGGAGGTGGTCATCGCCCGGGACCGCTTCTGCCGGTGGTACGTGATCGCGAACCGGTGCGCCTCGTCCCGTACCCGCTGCAGCAGGTAGAGCCCTTCCGAGGTGCGGGGCAGGATCACCGGCTCGCCCTCGCCGGGCAGCCACACCTCCTCCAGCCGCTTGGCGAGCCCGCAGAGCGCGACATTGTCGATGCCGAGCCCGGCCAGCGCCGCCGCGGCGGCCGCCACCTGCGGGGCGCCGCCGTCCACGACCAGGAGGTTGGGCGGGTACGCGAACTTGCGCGGGCGGCCGGTCTCAGGATCGACCGCGGCCGGTCCGGTCTCCGGCCGCTGCGCACCGGCTGCCGTCGGGTCGCCCGGGTCGTCGCCCGGGTCGTCGGCCTCCTCGCCGGTGTCCATCCGCTCGTCGAGGTAGCGGGCCATCCGGCGGCGGACCGCCTCGTGGATCCACTGCACGTCGCCGCCCTCGACGCCGTCAGGCCCGGGGGCGCCGCCGGCGCCGGCGCCGCGGATGGCGAAGCGGCGGTACTCCGACTTGCGCGGCAGGCCGTCCTCGAAGACGACCATCGAGGCGACGACGTTGGTGCCCTGCACGTGCGAGACGTCGAAGCACTCGATCCGAAGCGGCGCGCTGTCCAGGCCGAGCGCGTCCTGGATCTCCGCGAGCGCCCGCGACCGCGCGGTCAGGTCGCTCGCCCGCTTGAGCTTGTGCTGGGCGAACGCCTGCTCGGCGTTGCGGGCGACGGTCTCGAACAGCGCCCGCTTGTCCCCCCGCTGCGGCACCCGCAGCGACACCCTTCCGCCGCGGCGCAACCGCAGCCACTCGGTCAGCGACTCGGGGTCGGGGGGCAACTCGGGGACGAGCACCTCCCGTGGCACGTCCTCGGCCCAGCCCATCTCGAGGTCCCCGCCGTACACCTGGGTCACGAACTGCTCCACCAGGTCGCCGGTGGTGACCTCCTCGACCTTGTCCACCACCCAGCCGCGCTGCCCGCGGACCCGGCCACCGCGGACGTGGAAGACCTGCACCGCCGCCTCCAGCGCGTCCTCGGCGAACGCGACCACGTCCGCGTCGGTCCCGTCGCCGAAGACGACCGCCTGCTTCTCCATCGCCCGGCGCAAGGCGCCGATGTCGTCGCGGATGCGAGCCGCCCGTTCGAACTCCATCTCCGCCGACGCGGCCGCCATCTCTCGCTCCAGCCGGCGGATCATCAGGTCGGTCTTGCCGGCCATGAAGTCGCAGAAGTCCTCGACGATCCGGCGGTGCTCCTCGGCGTCGACCCGACCGACGCACGGCGCCGAGCACTTGCCGATGTAGCCGAGCAGGCACGGTCGGCCGATCTGGCCGGCCCGCCGGAACACCCCGGCGCTGCAGGTGCGCGCCGGGAAGACCCGCAGCAGCAGGTCCAACGTCTCCCGGATCGCCCAGGCGTGCGCGTACGGGCCGAAGTAGCGCACGCCCTTCTTCTTCGGCCCGCGCATCACCTGCAGGCGCGGGAACTCCTCGTACAGCGTCACCGCCAGGCTCGGGTAGGACTTGTCGTCCCGGTAGCGGACGTTGAACCGGGGGTCGTACTCCTTGATCCAGGAGTACTCCAGCTGCAGCGCCTCCACCTCGGTGGAGACGACGGTCCAGTCCACCCCGGCCGCGCTGGTCACCATCTGCCGGGTGCGCGGGTGCAGCGAGCCGAGGTCGGAGAAGTAGCTGTTCAGCCGCTGCCGCAGGCTCTTCGCCTTGCCGACGTAGATGACCCGGCCGCGCTCCTCGCGGAACCGGTAGACCCCCGGCTGGTCGGGGATCGTGCCCGGCGCGGGACGGTACGTGGACGGGTCGGGCACGCTGCGAGGGTACGCGCGCGGGCCGGATCGACTGGCGGCCCCGCGGCCATGGTGGAACGCTTCTTCCGACCTGGTTGACTTGCTGTCCCGCTCGACCGGCTGACCTTGCCCACCCCACCGGCCGACTTTCCCGCCCCACCCCACCCGCTGGGAAACCGGACGATGACCGAGACCGTGAGCTGCGAAATCGTCCTCGGGGACGGCCGCCCCTGGCGCGGTCACGTCCCGGTGTTGCGGCTGTCCTGGTCGGCCGGCGACCCGCTCGCCGTGGTGCTGGTCGTCGGCGCCCGCCCCGCGCACCCAGCCCTGCTGCGCGGACGCTGGGTGCTGCTGCGCGACGCGCTCCGGTCCGTGCTGGGACCGGGTGGCGGCGACCGCCGCGGTGCCGGGGTCGGCGCCCCGCGGCCGGCCGGCCATGTGCAGATGTCCCAGCAGGGCGAGCACGTCACGCTGACCCTGCGGTCCGCGTCGCTACCGTGCGTGGTCACCGTGCCGGCGGGGCCGCTGCGGCAGTTCCTGGCCGAGACCGACGCGATGGTGCCGCCGGGCGACGAGCACTGCCGGGACGCGTTGGACGCGGAGATCGCCCGCATGCTGCACCGAGACTGACCCCGTGTCGGTCGGCGCCTCCCACCGCGTCCCGCGGTAGTCTGCCGGGCAGATCTGGTCCCCGACGGCACATCCCCGCCCGGCTCAGCTCCCCCGCAGGGCACGGCTACCCCGCACCGGCAGCGCTCGCGCGCTCACCGCACGCGGCTCCGCCTCTCCCGACGCGGCAGCGTGATCCCCTGGCGGCGGCGCTCCGGGGAACCGTTCAGCATCGCCCGGCTCCGACGACGCAGCTTCGAACACGGCCTGGCCCGTTCCCCGCACGGCTCGGCTCCCCCGCACGGCAGGCCCTCCGGCGCCTCCCCCGCGGCTCCGCCTCCCCCGACGCGACCGGTGCATGGCCCCGTCCCCCGTTGCCACCGGATTGCCATCGTGGCCCGTAGCGGGCGCGCGCTCCCACGCGGGGATCAGCAGCCAGCACAGACGACCGGCCCCCGCACCGCAGCCCCCCGGGCGCCGCGGTGCGGGGGCCGTGTGCGTACCCGCCTCATCGGCCACGGTCTGCCCGCAGCCGTGCCCGGTGTGCTCAGCCGGCTCGAGGGTCGGACCCGGGATCGCCGGAGCGGCCCCGCTCACCGAGCACCGGCCGCTCGCGCTGTTGCTCCTTCGGCGGGCGCTCGATCGCGTGCGCCTCCCGCTCCAACCGCTCCTGCAACTCCGGGTGGTGGTACTCGAACGCCGGCCGCTCCGACCGGATGCGCGGCAGCCGGACGAAGTTGTGGCGCGGCGGCGTCGGCGTCGCCCACTCCAGCGAGTTGCCGGAACCCCAGGGGTCCTCGGCCATCGTCACCTCGCCGAACCGGTAGGACCGGTAGATGTTCCAGATGAACGGCAGCGCCGACGCGCCGAGCAGGAACGCTCCGACCGAGGAGATCGTGTTGAGGGTCGTGAACCGGTCCGTCGGCAGGTAGTCGGCATACCGGCGCGGCATCCCCTTCGCGCCGAGCCAGTGCTGCACCAGGAACGTGGTGTGGAAGCCGATGAACGTGGCCCAGAAGTGCACCTTCCCCCACCGCTCGTCCAGGAAGCGGCCGGTGAACTTGGGGAACCAGAAGTAGATCGACGGCGATGATGAACGTGGTGGCCGAGAAGAACGGCAGCAGCACCGCGCCGGTGGCGAACATGTGGTGTGCCCAGACCTCCATCGAGTAGAACGCGATACCGATCATCGCGAACACCATCCCGCGGTAGCCGAACAGCGGCTTGCGGCTGAACCAGCCGGCGCACCGGGGCCTCCGGGACCTAGCCTCCAGACAGGCGCTCGGCCCTACCCGGCTGTCCGCCGGCCACACCCGGCAGGACATTCCGCGACGCTCGATCGCGACGCGTGCTGCCCGGGTCCCGGTCAGGCGGACGCGGCGACCCCGGTGCGCGGCCGGCGGCGGTCCCGCGTGCGGACCGTCGACCGAGGGTCGAGGACCTCGCGGAGGAAGCGACCGGTGTGGCTGGCGGCTGTCGCGGCGATGTCCTCCGGGGTCCCCTCGGCCACCACGGCACCGCCGCCGCTGCCGCCCTCCGGTCCCATGTCGACCACCCAGTCCGCGGTCTTGATCACGTCCAGGTTGTGCTCGATCACGATCACGGTGTTGCCGGCGTCCACCAGCCGGCCGAGCACGCCGAGCAGCTTGCGCACGTCCTCGAAGTGCAGGCCCGTGGTCGGCTCGTCCAGCACGTACACCGTCCGGCCGGTCGAGCGCTTCTGCAGCTCGGAGGCCAGCTTCACCCGCTGCGCCTCGCCGCCGGACAGGGTGGGCGCCGGCTGCCCGAGCCGGACATAGCCCAGGCCGACGTCGGCCAGCGTCACCAGGTGCCGGGAGATGGCCGGGACGGCGGCGAAGAACTCTGCCGCCTCCTCGATCGGCATGTCCAGCACCTCGGCGATCGTCTTGCCCTTGAAGTGCACCTCGAGCGTCTCCCGGTTGTAGCGGGCGCCGTGGCAGACCTCGCACGGCACGTACACGTCCGGGAGGAAGTTCATCTCGATCTTGATCGTGCCGTCGCCGGCGCACGCCTCGCACCGGCCGCCCTTGACGTTGAACGAGAACCGACCCGGCTGGTAGCCGCGGATCTTCGCCTCGGTCGTCTCCGCGAACAGCCGACGGATGTGGTCGAAGACGCCGGTGTAGGTGGCCGGGTTCGACCGCGGGGTGCGGCCGATCGCCGACTGGTCGACGCCGACGACCTTGTCGACCTCCTCCACGCCGCGGACCCGCTTGTGCCGGCCCGGCACCAGCTTCGCGCCGTTCAGCTTGTTCGCAAGGCTCGCGTAGAGGATGTCGTTGACCAGGGAGGACTTGCCGGAGCCCGAGACGCCGGCGACGGCGACGAAGCAGCCGAGCGGGAACGCCACGTCGATGGTCTTCAGGTTGTGCTCGCGGGCGCCCTCCACCACCAGTTCCCGACCCGGCAGCCGGGGTCGGCGGCTGCGCGGCACCGGGATCTCCCGGCGGCCGGACAGATACGCGCCCGTCACCGACTGCTCGCACGCCAGCAGGTCCTCCACCGTCCCGGACACCACGATCTGGCCGCCGTGCTCCCCCGCGCCCGGACCGATGTCCACCACCCAGTCGGCCGTGCGGATGGTGTCCTCGTCGTGCTCGACGACGATCAGGGTGTTTCCCAGGTCGCGCAGCCGGACCAGGGTGTCGATCAGCCGCCGGTTGTCCCGCTGGTGCAGGCCGATCGACGGCTCGTCCAGCACGTAGAGCACGCCGACCAGGCCCGAGCCGATCTGGGTGGCGAGCCGGATCCGCTGCGCCTCGCCGCCGGCCAGGGTCGCGGCCGGGCGGTCCAGGGACAGGTAGTCCAGCCCGACATCGACCAGGAACCCGAGCCGGGCGTGCACCTCCTTGAGCACCCGCTCGGCGATCATCCGCTCCCGCTCGGAGAGGTCCAGGTCGCGGAGGAACCCGCCGGCCTCGCCGATCGACAGGCCGGACACCTCGGCGATCGACTTGCTCGCGCCGTTCTTGGGGCTCAGGGTCACCGCCAGCACCTCGGGCTTCAGCCGGGCCCCGCCGCATGCCGGGCAGGGCACCTCCCGCATGTAGCCCTCGTACCTCTCCCGGCTGTAGTCCGAGTCGGTCTCCGCGTGCCGCCGCTCGAGGAACGGCACCACCCCCTCGTACGACGCGTAGTACGCGCGCTCTCTGCCGTACCGGTTGTGGTAGCGGACGTGCACCTGCTGGTCGTGGCCGTAGAGGATCGCCTTCTGCGCTCGGGCCGGCAGCCTCTCCCAGGGCGTGTCCACGCGGAAGCCGACCGCGTCGCCGAGCGCCGTCAGCAGCCGCAGGAAGTATTCGGCGGTCTGGCCGACCCCCCACGGGGAGATCGCGCCCTCCTCGAGCGTCCGCTCCGGGTCGGGCACCACCAGGTCGGGGTCGACCTCCTTGCGGGTGCCGAGGCCGGCGCACTCCGGGCAGGCCCCGAACGGCGAGTTGAACGAGAACGAGCGCGGCTCCATCGCCTCGAACGAGAGGTCGTCATAGAGGCAGGCGAGGTGCTCGGAGAAGGTCCGCTGGCGATGCGGGTCGTCCTCGGCCAGGTCGACGAAGTCGAGGATGATCAGGCCGCCCGCCAGGCTGAGCGCCGTCTCCACCGAGTCGGTCAGCCGGCGCTTGGACGACTCGCGCACCGCGAGCCGGTCGACCACCACCTCGATGGTGTGCTTCTCCTGCTTCTTCAGCTTCGGCTGGGCTCCGCCGGAGGTCGTGGTGAAGTCCGTCAGCGGATGCACGACGCCGTCCACCCGAACCCGCGAGTAACCCTTCGACTGCAGCTCGCCGAACAGGTCCGCGTACTCACCCTTCCGGCCCCGCACGACCGGCGCGAGCACCTGGAACCGGGTCCCCTCCGCCATCTCCAGCACCCGGTCGACGATCTGCTGCGGAGTCTGCCGGCTGATCGGCCGGCCGCACTTCGGGCAGTGCGGACGCCCGGCCCGGGCGTAGAGCAGGCGGAGGTAGTCGTGGACCTCGGTGATGGTCCCGACGGTGGAGCGCGGGTTGCGGGAGGTGGACTTCTGGTCGATGGACACCGCGGGAGACAGGCCCTCGATGAAGTCGACGTCCGGCTTGTCCATCTGGCCGAGGAACTGCCGCGCGTACGCCGACAGGGACTCCACGTAGCGCCGCTGGCCCTCGGCGAAGATCGTGTCGAAGGCGAGGCTGGACTTGCCCGATCCGGACAGCCCGGTGAACACGATCAGGCTGTCGCGGGGCAGGTCGAGGTGGATGTCCTTGAGGTTGTGCTCGCGCGCACCGCGCACGATCAGTCGGTCTGCCACGAGGCGGGTCTCTCTCCGGCCGGACGGGAGGGAAGGTCGGCCCTACGGTAGCGACGACCTCGGACAGTTTCTTCCCGGTCGAGCGGCCACGCCACCCCAGCCCTTGCCCTCGGCGACCAGGCCCTCCCGGCGCAGGGCCGGCAGGCCCCCCTCCCCGGCGCAGGGCCGGCAGGCCCCTCCCCGGCGCAGGGCCGGATCGCCGAGCCCCCTGCCGACTGCGCGCCCGGGTTTATGGGCAACATCCGGGCATGGCGTACTCCGGGGACGTACGGGTGGGTGGACCGGCCGACACGCGGGAGCTGCCGGCGCTGAGCATCACGAAGCTCGCGGTAGGACCGATGGACAACAACAGCTACCTGCTGCGCTGCCGGAGCACCGGTGAGGCACTGCTGGTGGACGCGGCGAACGAGGGTCGCCGGCTGCTGGACCTGGTCGGTGACGCGCCGCTGGCGACCGTGGTCACCAGCCACCGGCACGCGGACCACTGGCAGGCGCTGCGCGAGGTGGTGGACGCGACCGGCGCGCGCACGGTCGCCCACCCGCTGGACGCGCCGGGCCTGCCGGTCCCGGTCGAGGAGCAGGTGGAGCACGGCAGCACCGTCCCGGTCGGCCGGTGCGCGCTCCACGTGATCCACCTGCGTGGCCACACGCCCGGCTCGATCGCGCTGCGGTACGACGATGCCGACGGGGTGAGCCACCTGTTCACCGGCGACTCCCTCTTCCCCGGAGGCCCGGGCAACACGCAGCAGGACCCGGAGCGCTTCGGCGCCCTCATGGACGACCTGGAGAACCGCGTCTTCGACGAGCTCGGCGACGACACCTGGGTCTATCCCGGGCACGGCCGGGACACCACCCTCGGCGCCGAGCGCCCGTCCCTGCCCGAGTGGCGCGCTCGCGGCTGGTGACCGCCGGACCGTCCGCCGTGCAGCCGGTCCGGGTCGCACCGGCCAGCATGCGGGCGGTCCCGGTCGCGCCGGGCCGCCATGCAAGCGGTCCGGATCGCACCGGCCGCCGGGCCAGCGGTCCGGATCGCACCGGCCAGCATTCAGGCGGTCCGGGTCGCACCGGCCGCCGGGCGGGCGGTCCGGGTCGCACCGGCCACCGGCCAGCGGCGGCAGGTTCACCTCGTCGCGCCGGTCAATCACCCCGGCTGGCGCGGCAGCACCGGCGGCGGCTCGGGTGCGGCTCAGCGCCAGGCGCGGCGGCCCCAGCCGAACCAGAGCAGGAACAGCAGCGGGAACACCGGGAACCGGGCGATCAGGCTGACCGCCAGGAACACGACCAGGATCAGGACGACCGGCGGGATCGGCAGCCGCCAGGCCGGGTGGCGGCCGATCCGGTCGCGGGCGGTGCGCCCGGCGTCCCAGCCGGCGGCGGCCGGCGGGGCGGGCCGGAAGGGCGCCGGCGCCGGCAGGTCGGCGAACAGGCGCTGCAGGTCGGCGCGGGTACGGGCGGCGTACGCGTCCCGCACCCGCGTGTCGTACTCGTCCTGGTCCAGCCGGCCGGTGGCGAAGTGCTCGCCGAGCGCGCTGGCGGCCTGGTAGCGCTCCGCATCCCCGACGCGGAGCGTGCGCTCTGGCGTCGTCTCGAACGGGACGGGGGTGGGATCTGTCATCGTCGGCTCCGCGTGCAACGGTGTAAGCGTCATCGGTCCCAACGCCCGGAGGCGCCGCGGTGTGCCCGCGCGGCGTACCGCATCCGCGGTATTCGAATCCACACCTCGCGGCGCAGGCCCGGTCGGCGCCTCACCACGCCGTGCAGCGGTAGTAGGCGCCTGCCGTAGATCGTGTCAGCCCAGATGCCGAGCCCACCAGTCGAGGATCGCGTCGAACCGGGCGAGGCGATGACTGGGCAGGCCGGAGCGGGACAGCTCGTGACCCTCACCGGGGAAGAGCAGCAGCTCCGCCGGGGCGCCGCGGCCGCGGAGTGCGACGAACAGCCGCTGGGCCTGCTCCACCGGGCACCGCCAGTCCTGCTCGGAGTGGATCAGCAGCATCGGGATCGCGATCTTGTCCTCGTACGTCAGCGGGCTCTGCGCGGCAACCTGGGCCGGGTCCGTCCCCATGTATGCCTCGGTGAAGAAGTGGCCGACGTCGCTGGAGCCGGTGAACGAGTCGAACGCGGTCACCGCGCGCTCGCTGATCGCGGCGCGGAACCGGTGGCCGGCGTGGGCGGCCAGCCAGGCGGTCATGTAGCCGCCGTACGAGCCGCCCATCACGCCGACCCGCTCGGGGTCCGAGTCCTCCTGTGCGAGCGCGGCGTCGAGCAGCGCGAGCAGGTCGTCGGCGTCGACGGTTCCCATCGCGTGCCGGATGGCCCGCCCGTGCCGCTCGCCATAGCCGAGCGAGCCGCGCGGGTTGCCGAGGACCACGGCGTACCCGGCGCCGGCGTACACCTGGGCCTCGTCGAACAGCGTCCAGCCGTACTGGGTGAACGGGCCGCCGTGGATGGCCAGCAGCACCGGGCGCGGCCCCGGGTGCTTGGCCGGGTCCGGCCGCACCACCCAGCCGTGCACGGGGTAGCCGTCCGGGGCGGTCGCCGTCAGCTCCTCCATCGGCCGCAGGCCGCCCTCCTCGGCGAGTCCCGCGCCGAAGGCGCTGAGCACGCTCTCGCCGGGTCCGACCATCACCACCTCCCCCGCGCTGGCAGGGTCGGCCACCGTGGCCACGACGGTGCCGGCGGTGGCCGCGACGCCGGTCACGGTCCGGTGGCCGCCGATCAGCACCCGCTGGTCGCCGCCCCCGAGCGGCACCCGCACCAGTTCGGTGGCGCCGCGCCGGCGCCGGAGCACCAGGACGCCGGCCGCTCCGACCACGAGCCCGGGCGCGACGCCGTCGACGTCGTCCGTCTCCGCCTCGGTCAGCGGCACCGGAGGCGCGGATGCGTCCGCCGGTGCCGCCCACAGCGTGCCGTTGCGGCCGGCGAAGTCACGGCCGCGGGGGCCGAGGTCCGAGCTTGCGACGAAGTAGACGGTGCCACCGTCCGGGCTGGCCGCCGGCAGTCTCGCGTCATGACGGCCGCGGGTGATGCGGCGGAGCCCCGAGCCGTCGCTCGCACACGTATACACATCGCGGTACAGCGTGGTGTCCACAGGGGTGTCACGGGTGCTGCTGAACAGCAGCCGCCCATCCGGCGTCCAGGTGACGTCCTCGTCGTCGTGATCGCCGCCGGTCAGCTGGACCGGCTTCGGCTCGGCCGCGAACGGGTCCACGACGAACACGTGCGGCCGGCGGTCGAAGGTGAAGCCGACGTCGTCGAAGCGGTAGCACAGCGTGCTGATCCGCCGCGGCGGCTCCTTCTCCGGCCCCCTGCCCTCCTCGGTCCCGTAGCGGCCCTGCTCGGGCACCCGCGCCGTGTAGGCAATTGTCGCCGAGTCCGGACTCCACCTCGGCGCGCCGGCCCCGAGCGGATGGTGCTCGTCGGTGGTCACCCGCCGCGGCTCCCCCAGGTCGGCGGGAAGCACCTGCAGGTGGGGCTTGCCCTCGGGTGCGGCCCGCAGGAAGGCGATCCACCGCCCGTTGGGCGACCATGCGGGTGCGGTGTCGCGGTGCCCCTCGGTGATGGCGCGGGCCGGCGCCTCGCCGGTCGTGTCCACCAGCCACAGTTGGGACCGGTACTCGTCGGCGTCCAGATCGAGTCGGGTCACCGCGACGACCGCACGGCGCCCGTCCGGGGACAGGGTCGGTGGTCCGGGGATGCGCAGCAAAGCGAGGTCGGCGGGCTTCACACCCGGACGTTAGCAAGCCTAACGAGCGCCGCCGAGGTCGGCGTAGTGCTCGACCTGGGGCGGGGCGGCGAAGTGCGGGCCGATCTCGGTCCGCCAGCGGGTGAACCGCTCGGTCGCCCGGAAGCCCCGCTCGTGGGCCTCCACCGAGTCCCACTCGACCAGCAGCACGAACCGGCTCGGCGACTCCACCCCGCGCGTCATTCGCACCGAGCGGCAGCCGGGCGCGCTGGCCACCTCCTGCCGGGCCCGCCGGTAGGCCGCCACGAAGGCGTCCTCCTCCCCCGGCGTCACCTCGATGAGCGCGACCTCCAGCACCACGGCCGGCAGTGTGGCAGGTGCGCGTCCCTCCCGGGTCGCCGGCCCCGGCCGTGGTGAGATCTGCCGGTGCGCACGCTCTTCGCCTCCGGGCAGGTCTTCGACGGCACCGGCAGCCCGCCGGCCACCGCGGACGTCGTGGTCGGCGACGGGCGGATCATCGACGTCGGGGTGGGCCTGGACGGCGACGAGGTCATCGACTGCGCCGGCGCCACCGTGCTGCCCGGCCTGGTCGACTGCCACGTCCACCTGCTCTTCAGCGGGGTCAACCCGCTCAAGGTGCTGCAGACGCCCTTCTCGTACCCGTTCTACGAAGCGGTCGGCAACCTTCGCGCCACCCTGGACTGCGGCATCACCACGGTCCGGGACGCCGGCGGTGCCGACCTCGGCGTCAAGCAGGCGGTGGCCGACGGGCTGGTGGCGGGGCCGCGGGTGCAGATCGCGGTCAGCATGCTCAGCCAGACCGGCGGTCACGGCGACGGGTGGTACCCGTCCGGCTGCACGGTGCCGCTGCTGCAGCCGCACCCCGGCCGGCCGAGGACCGTCGTGGACGGGCCGGACGAGGTGCGGCGGGCGGTGCGGGAGCTGGTCCGGGCCGGCGCAGACGTGATCAAGGTTGCGACCAGCGGCGGCGTGCTGTCCGCCCGGGACGACCCCCGGCACGGCCACTTCCGCGACGACGAGGTCGCCCTGATGGTGGCGGAGGCGGCCGCCGCCGGAATCCCGGTCATGGCGCATGCGCAGGGCAGCGAGGGGATCAAGACCGCGGTCCGGCACGGGGTCCGCTCGATCGAGCACGGCATCTACCTCGACGACGAGGCGATCGACCTGATGCTCGACTGGGGCACCTGGCTGGTGCCGACGCTGGTCGCGCCGCGCGTCGTGCTCGACCTGGCCGACGCCGGCGTGCCGTACCCGGACGCCGTCGTCGCCAAGGCGAGAAGGGTGCTCGACGAGCACGCCGCTTCGGTACGCCGCGCGATCGAGGCCGGGGTCGTCGTCGCGATGGGCACCGACTCCGGGGTCGGCGCGCACGGGAACAACCTGCGCGAGCTCGGGCTGCTCGTCGGGTGCGGGATGTCGCCGGAGCAGGCGTTGCACGCCGCCACCGGGTCGGCGGCCGAGTTGCTCGACATCGCGGACGACCGGGGCACGCTCGAGCCGGGGATGGGCGCCGACCTGCTCGTCGTCGACGGCGATGCGCGCGAGGTGGACACGCTGCGGGAGCGGGTGCGGGCCGTCTATCAGGACGGCGTGCTGGTGGGTGGCCCGGCGGCCGGTCGACGCTGACCCGCCGCCGGGCGGTCACCGGTCGCGCGGCGCGCGCTCCGCGAGCTCGGCTGGACCGGTCCTGCCGCTCGCGCCGGTGGATCGGTCGTGGGTCGGCGGGGCCGGCGCCTGCCTGGCTGCCGACGGATCCCTGCGCACCTTGAGCAGGCTGAGGGCGGCGGTGACCACCAGGACGCTCACGATCACGGCCAGGGACGGCACGATCCCGATCTCCGGCGCCCACTGCAGCCCGTGGGCGTGCAGCGTCTCGAGGATCAGCTTCACGCCGATGAAACCCAGGATGACGGCCAGGCCGAAGTCCAGGTAGACGAGCCGGTTCAGCAGGCCGCCGAGCAGGAAGTAGAGCTGGCGCAGGCCCATCAGCGCGAACGCGTTCGCGCTGAAGACCAGGAACGGCTCCTTGGTCAGGCCGAAGATCGCCGGGATCGAGTCGAACGCGAACAGCAGGTCGGTAGTGCCGATCGCGATCATCACCACCAGCATCGGGGTGACGTAGCGCTTGCCGCCGACACGGGTGAAGACCTTGGACCCGTGGTAGTCGTCGGTCACGGGCAGCACCCGGCGTACGACCCGGAGCACCAGGTTCTCCCGGAACTCGTCCTCGTCCTCCTTCCGAGTGAAAGCCAGCTTGTACGCCGTGTAGATGAGGAACGCACCGAAGAGGTAGAAGACCCACTGGAAGCGGTCGATGACCGCCGCGCCGACCGCGATGAAGGCACCGCGCAGGATCAGCGCGGCGAGGACGCCGAACAGCAGGACCTTGTGCTGGTGGATCGCGGGCACCGCGAACGTCGACATGATGATCACGAACAGGAACAGGTTGTCCACGCTCAGGCTGTACTCGGTGATATAGCCGGCGAAGAACTCCCCGGCGTAGCGCCCCCCGGAGAACACCAGGATGCCGAGGCCGAACAGCACCGCGAGCACGACGTAGAAGCCGACCCACCGGGCGGCCTCGCTGACCCGGATGGCGTGTGGGTTGTGGTCGACGATGAACAGGTCGACCGCGAGCAACACGAGGATTCCGGCAACAGTCGCGAGCCACACCCAGGCGGGGACGTTCATTTTCCTCCTCCGGACGGACGGCACTGGTCCACTCCGGAGGTCTCTCCCGCCGCTGCTCGCGACCGGCGGCACCGGGTCCCGCCGGGAGAGCCCGGGCCGGACCGTGGTGACGATGCCGCCGCGCAGGGATACTCCCCTCCACGACGCCACCAAGTATCCCCCATGACACCCCATCCGGCCTACCGGGCCGGTTGCGGCGCGCCCGGACTGTCGGTGACCGGCGGTACGGTCCGCCCGCCGGACGAAGACCGATTCCAGGAGGAGCGTCATGTATCGGAAGCTGCAGGTCGTCTTCGACTGCGCCGACCCGGCCGGGATGGCGGCGTTCTGGGGCCCCGCGCTGGGCTACGTCGCTGAATCCCCACCGGACGGGCACGAGTCGTGGGAGGCGTGGTTGGTC
>DASPYH010000016.1:0-2177 GCA_035636875.1 Mycobacteriales bacterium
CCGACCAGCACCGTTGCCATCGCCCATGTCATGCACGAGTTCAACCGAGGAGAAGAGCGCGCGTGAAGAGCACCGTCGAGGCCCTCAGCCCCACCCGGGTCCGGCTGACCGTCGAGGTGCCCTTCGACGAGCTGAAGCCCAGCCTGGACAAGGCATACACGAGCATCGCCCGGCAGGTCCGGGTGCCAGGCTTCCGGCCCGGCAAGGCGCCGGCCCGGATCATCGACCAGCGGGTCGGTCGCGCGGCCGTGCTCGACGAGGCGGTCCAGGAAGCGGTGCCGAGGGCGTACGCGGACGCCGTGCGAGAGAACGAGGTGCGCGCGGTGGGTCAGCCCGAGATCGAGCTGACCCGGCTGGACGACGGCGACAGCCTCGCCTTCACCGCCGAGGTCGACGTCCGGCCTCAGGTCAGCCTTCCGGACCTGAGCGACATCGCGGTGACCGTCGACGACGTCGCCGTCGGCGAGGACGAGGTCGACGAGCAGGTCGCGGCGCTGCGTGAGCGGTTCGCCGTGCTGAAGGCGGCCGATCGGCCGGTCCAGGACGGTGACTACGTCTCGATCGACCTTCGCGCCACCGTGGACGGCGAGGAGGTGCCCGGGGGCTCGACCACCGGCCTGTCGTACGAGGTGGGGACCGGGTCGCTGATGAGCGGCCTTGACGAGGCGCTGGTCGGGGCGTCGGGCGGTGACCAGCGGCATTTCAGCACCGAGCTGGTGGCCGGCGAACTCGCGGGGCGCACGGCCGACGTGGACGTCACCGTCCGCTCGGTGAAGGAGAAGGAGCTGCCCGAGCTGGACGACGAGTTCGCGCAGACCGCGAGCGAGTTCGACACGCTCGACGAGCTGCGCGCCGACATGCGCTCGCGGCTGGAGCGGGTCGGGGCGCTGGAGCAGGGCGCGCAGGCCCGCGA
The DNA here is from genome assembly GCA_035636875.1 of Mycobacteriales bacterium. Classification (GTDB taxonomy): domain Bacteria; phylum Actinomycetota; class Actinomycetes; order Mycobacteriales; family CADCTP01; genus CADCTP01. The sequence continues at coordinate 914 of DASPYH010000016.1, forward strand.
CCGGGTGCTGGAGGAGCTGCTCGACGCGACCGAGGTACCGCTGCCGGAGTCGGCGGTGCGCGGCGAGGTGGAGTGGCGCCAGCACGACATAGGACACCAGCTCGAAGGTGCCGGCCTGAACCTGGACGACTACCTGTCCGCGGAGGGCCGGACCCGGGAGGACTTCGACACCGAGATCCAGCGCAACTCCGAGACCGCGGTGAAGAGCCAGCTCGTGCTCGATGCGATCGCCGACGCCGAGCAGATGGGCGTCACCGAGGCCGAGCTGACCGAGCACGTGGTCGCCCAGGCGTCCCGGTACGGCGTCTCGCCGCAGGAGTTCGCGCAGCAGATGACGCAGGCGGGCACGCTGCCGGCCCTGGTCTCGGACGTGCGCCGGTCCAAGGCGCTGGCGAGCGTGCTGGAGCGTGCCACGGTCACCGACGGGTCCGGCCGCCCGGTCGACCTGGAAGCACTCCGTCGGCGGCCCGCGGACGAGGCGGCCGGCGACGAGGAGGGCGAGGCCGCCGAGGCCCAGGCGCCGGCGGCCGCCGCCGCGGACGACCCCGCTTCGGCCACCTCGATCCGGCCGCTCGGGTCCTGATGCGACCAGCGCGGACGACCTGCGCTGTCAGCGAACGCGTACCGCGGCGGGCATTCGACCCGGTGACCGCGAGTTAGTGTCGGTGGAAGCCAGCCCTCGTCCCGACAGGAGTCACGTGAGCACCATCGATCCGGCGATGCCGATCCGCGTCCTGCCCGACCTGCGGGTTCCCGGCGCGGGGATGACCCTCAACGACTCTGTCTACGACCGCCTGCTGCGCGAGCGGATCATCTTCCTCGGCCAGCCCGTGGACGACCCGATCGCCAACCAGATCAGCGCCCAGCTCCTCCTGCTCGCGGCGGAGGACCCGAAGCGCGACATCCACCTCTACATCAACTCGCCCGGCGGCTCTGTCACGGCCGGCATGGCGATCTACGACACCATGCAGCTGGTCGAGCCGGACGTGGCCACCTTCGCCCTGGGGCTGGCCGCGTCGATGGGCCAGTTCCTGCTCTCGGCCGGCACGCCGGGCAAGCGGTACGCGCTGCCGCACGCACGGATCCTGATGCACCAGCCGTCCGCGGGCGTCGCCGGCACCGCGTCCGACATCGCCATCCAGGCGGAGCAGTACAAGCTCACCAAGCGGGAGATGGCCGAGCTGATCGCCCAGCAGACCGGGCAGACCGTCGAGCAGGTCGAGCGCGACTCCGACCGGGACCGCTGGTTCACCGCGGACAAGGC
>DASPYH010000017.1:0-7031 GCA_035636875.1 Mycobacteriales bacterium
AACCGGACCGGCTGGCTGGCGGTCGCGCGGCTCGCGATGGGCTACCCGGTGACCGTGGCGGCGCTCGCGCTCACGCTCATCGCGGTGCGCCGGGTCCGCCGGGACGCCGGGTCCCCCGCCGTTGCGGCGACACCGGCCGGCGAGGGCGCCGCCCGCGCGGTTCCGCCGGTCACCTGACCGCGACCGGTCAGGCCATCTCGTCGGCCGGCTCGCCGCAGACCAGCTCGCGCAGCCGCAACTCCGCGTCCTGGACGGCGACGAACAGCAGTTCGTCGCCAGCCTCCAGCGGCTCGTCCGGGCCGGGCACGACCACCCGCGAGCCCCGCACGATGGCGACCAGCGCGGCGTCCCGGGGAAGGGTCACCTCCGACACCGGGTGACCCACCACCGGCGCGTCCGGCGGCAGCGTGATCTCCACGAGGTTGGCCTGACCCTGCCGAAACGTCATCAGCCGGACCAGGTCGCCGACGGACACCGCCTCCTCGACCAGCGCGGCCAGCACCCGCGGTGTCGACACCGCGACGTCGACGCCCCACGCCTCGGTGAACAGCCACTCGTTGTTCGGGTGGTTGATCCGGGCGACCACCCGGCGTACCGCGAACTCGGTCTTCGCCAGCAGGGACACCACCAGGTTCACCTTGTCGTCGCCGGTGGTGGCGATGACCACGTCGCAGTCCTGCAGCCGGGCCTCCTCCAGCGACGCGAGCTCGCAGGCGTCCGCGTTCAGCCACTCGGCCTGCGGCACCTGGGCCGGGTCGACCTTGTCCGGGTCGCGCTCGATCAGCATCACGGTGTGCCCGTTCTCGATCAGCTCCGAGGCGATCGACCGGCCGACCCCGCCGGCACCGGCGATGGCGACGCGCATCAGCCCTGCACCTCCGGGGGGCCGGCGCTGATCTGCTCGACCGCGTCGGCGATGTCGTCGGTGACCAGCACGTGCACCAGGTCGCCGTCCTGCAGCACCGTCGACGCGGTCGGCAGCATCCCCTTGCCGAACCGGGTGACGAACGCGACCCGCGCACCGGTGGCGCTCTCGAGGTCGGCGACGCGCCGCCCGATCCAGGCCTCGTCCAGCGCGACCTGCACGAGCGCGACGGCGCCGGACGGGTCCCGCCAGTCCTCGACGTGCTTGTCGCCGAGGAGGACGGACAGCAGCCGGTTGGTCGTCCACGGCACCGTCGCGACCGTGGGGATGCCCAGCCGCTCGTACACCTCGGCCCGCTTGGGGTCGTAGATCCGCGCCACCACGTGCGGCACCCCGAACGTCTCCCTGGCGACCCGCGCCGAGATGATGTTGGAGTTGTCCCCGCTGCTCACCGCGGCGAACGCGTCGGCCCGGTCGACGCCCGCCTTCGTCAGCGTCGTCCGGTCGAAACCGACTCCGGTGATCTGGTCTCCCGCGAAGTCGGGGCCGAGCCGGCGGAAGGCGGCCGGGTTCTGGTCGATGATCGACACCGAGTACCCCGCGCGCTCCAGCCTGCGGGCGAGACTCGAGCCCACCCGGCCGCAGCCCATCACCACGATGTGCACGTTCGGGACGCTACCCGCCAAGGCCGCGCCGCACTCGACGGGACGTGCCCCCGCCGTACGATCTGCTGGTGTCTCTGCTGACGAGGGTCACCAAGCGGCTGGTGATCGGCCGCCCGGTCCGCAGCGACAGGCTCGGCGAGACGGCGCTGTCGAAGCGGATCGCGCTGCCGATCTTCGCCAGCGACGCGCTCTCCTCGGTCACGTACGCGACGCAGGAGATCCTGCTGGTGCTGGCCCTGGCCGGCGTGGCCTACCTGTGGATCGCGCCCTGGGTGGCGGCCGCGATCGTGGTGCTGTTCGCCATCGTGGTCGCGTCCTACCGGCAGGTGGTCCGGGCCTACCCGTCCGGCGGCGGCGACTACGAGGTGGCCACCAAGAACCTGGGCCGCTTCGCCGGGTTGACCGTCGCCAGCGCGCTGCTGGTCGACTACGTGCTGACCGTCGCGGTGTCCGTCTCCGCCGGAGTGGACAACATCATCTCGGCGTTCCCTGACATGAACCCGTGGCGGGTCGGGATGGCCCTCGCCTTCGTCGGACTGCTGGCCGCGGGGAACCTGCGCGGGGTCCGGGAGTCTGGCACCGCGTTCGCGATCCCGACGTACGCCTTCGCCGCCGGCGTGATGATCCTGATCGGCACCGGCGCGCTGCGGGCCGCTCTCGGCAGCCCGCCGGTGGCGGAGAGCGCGAGCTGGACCGTCAGGCCGGAGCCGGGCTACACCAACCTGGCCGGCCTCGCGCTGCTGTTCTTCGCCCTGCGCGCCTTCTCCTCCGGCTGCACCGCGCTGACCGGCATCGAGGCGATCGCGAACGGCGTGCCGGCCTTCCGGCCGCCCAGGAGTAAGAACGCGGCCACCACGCTGGCGCTGCTCGGCGTCCTGGCGATCACCATGTTCAGCGGCATCACCGCGCTGGCGGTGGTCGCGCACGTGCACGTCACGCAGAACACCTGCGACCTGATCGGGTTCCCGGGCGACTGCAGGACCGACCCGCAGCGCACGGTCATCGCGCAGCTCGGCGCGGCCGTCTTCGGCGGCACCTCGTCGATCGGATTCTTCTACATCCAGGCGGTGTCGGCGCTGATCCTGGTGCTCGCCGCGAACACCGCGTTCAACGGCTTCCCGCTGCTCGGCTCCGTGCTCGCCCAGGACCGCTACCTGCCGCGCCAGTTGCACACCCGCGGCGACCGGCTGGTCTTCTCCAACGGAATCTTGCTGCTGTCCGGCTTCGCGATGCTGTTGATCTGGGCGTTCCACGCCGAAGTCACCCGGCTGATCCAGCTCTACATCATCGGCGTGTTCACGTCGTTCACGCTGGGGCAGTGGGGGATGGTCCGGCACTGGAACCGGGCGCTGGCCACCGAGCGCGACCCGGAGCAGCGGCACCGGATGATCCGCTCGCGGGCGATCAACGCCACCGGCGGCACCTTCACCGCGGTCGTGCTGATCATCGTGGTCGTCGAGAAGTTCCTGCTGGGCGCGTGGATCGTCGTCGTCGCGATGCCGATCATCTTCTGGACGATGCGGTCGATCAACCGGCACTACACGACGGTCTCCGAGGAGCTGGTGCCGGAGAACGGTGGCGGGATGCTGCCCAGCCGGGTACACGCGGTGGTGCTGGTGTCCAGGCTGCACAAGCCGACGCTGCGCGCGCTGGCGTACGCCCGGGCGACCCGGCCGGACACCCTGACGGCGCTGACGGTGAACGTGGACGACGCGGAGACGCGGGCGCTTCAGGAGGAGTGGGATCGCCGGGGGATCCCGGTCCCGCTGACCGTGATCGAGTCGCCGTTCCGGGAGATCACCAAGCCGGTCCTCGACTTCGTCAAGCGGTTGCGGCGGGAGAGCCCTCGGGACGTCGTCGCCGTCTTCGTCCCCGAGTACGTGGTGGGGCGCTGGTGGGAGCACCTGCTGCACAACCAGAGTGCGCTGCGGTTGAAGGGCCGGCTGCTGTTCACGCCCGGGGTGATGGTGACCAGCGTGCCGTGGCAGCTGCGGTCCTCGGACCGGGCAGCGCAGCGGCCGGAGCGCGCCCAGCCCGGGGCGACACGCCGTGGGCTGGGCATACAGGGCTCGGTGGGCGGCGACAGCGACCAGCCGGAGCGTCCCGAGGGAGGCGAGGGCCGGCCGGATCGGGGCGGCGGCGACCGCGGCCCGGACAGCCCGAGGGTCGGGGCCGGCCGCGACCCGGCGCAGTGAATCGACCCGTGCGGCCCCACCAGCCGCCCTCTATCCGGCGACGGCCGGACGCGTCGACAGCGGCGGGGTCGCGATGACCCGGTCCGGCGGCCGGTCCAGGGTGGGTCGCGGCGGGGTGCGTCCACCGGTCGGCACCGGACCGTGGCTGGGGCGGGAGATCGAGCTGGACGTCGGTCCGGTCGCCCATGGCGGGCACTGCGTCGGCCGGCACGACGGGCGGGTGCTCTTCGTCCGGCACGCGCTGCCGGGCGAGCGGGTCCTCGCCCTGGTCACCGAGGACGGCGGCGGCTCGTACTGCCGGGCCGACGCGGTGCGCGTCCTGACCGCGTCGCCGGACCGGGTCGAGCCGCCCTGCCCGCACGCCGGCCCTGGACGGTGCGGCGGCTGCGACTGGCAGCATGCGACCGCCGACGCGCAGCGGGCCGGGAAGGCCGCGGTCGTCCGGGAGCAGCTCAGCCGGCTGGCCGGGCTGCCGGACGTACCGGTGGTCGTGGAGCCGCTGCCCGGGGGCCTGCTCGGCTGGCGGACCCGCGTCCGCTTCGCGGTGGACGCCGACGGGCGCACCGGGTTGCGCCGGAACCGCTCCCACACGCTCGAGCCGGTCCGGCACTGCCCGCTGGGTACGGAAGGCGTGGCCGCCTCGCGCGTCGGGGAGCGGCGCTGGCCGGGCGCCGGCGAGGTCGACGTGGTGGCCTCCACCGCCGGCGACAGGGCGATCCTGGTGCTGCCGTCGTCCGCGCCCCGCGTCGCCGGCACCCGCGGTGCGGCGGCGGTGGTCGAGGGGCCGCCGGTCGTGCGGGAGGTCGCGGCCGGGCGGGAGTGGCGGGTCGCCGCCGCCGGCTTCTGGCAGGTGCACCCGGGGGCCGCCGACGCGCTCGCCGGCTGCGTGCTCGACTTCCTGCGGCCACTGCCCGGCGACACCGCGCTGGACCTGTACGCCGGGTCCGGCCTGTTCGCCGCCCTGCTGGCCGACGCGGTCGGGCCGACCGGCCGGGTGCTGGCCGTCGAGGCCGACGCCGCCGCGGCCGCGGACGCCCGGGCGAACCTCGCCGGCTCGCCCGCCGCGGTCCACGTCCGCCAGTCGCGGGTCACTCCCGGCCTGCTCGGCGGGCTCGGGCTGAACCCGGACCTCGTCGTCCTGGACCCGCCCCGCGCCGGTGCCGGCCGGGACGTCCTGGCGGCGCTGGTCGCGCTGGCGCCCCGCGCCGTCGCATACGTCGCCTGCGACCCGGCCTCCTGCGCCCGGGACCTGCGCGTCGCCCTGGACGCTGGCTGGGAGCTGCGCGGGCTGCGCGCGTTCGACTGCTTCCCGATGACCCGGCACGTGGAGACCGTGGCGCTGCTGTGTCCCGCCTCCTGACCGTCCCGGACCCGGCTCTCGTGGTGCTCGTCGGCGTCGCCGGGTCGGGCAAGTCGACCTTCGCGCGGCGCGTCTTCGCGCCGACCCAGGTGCTGTCCACCGACGCCTTCCGGGCGATGGTCACCGACGACCCAGCCGACCAGTCGGCCGGACGGGCGGCCTTCGAGCTCCTGCACCGGGTGGCGGCCCTGCGGCTCGCGGGTGGCCGCCTCACCGTCGTGGACGCGACGAACACGTGGCCGGACGCCCGCGCGGACCTCGTCGACCTGGCCCGCGCCCACGCCGTGCCGGCGGTGGCGGTCGTGCTGGACGTGCCGCCGAGGGTCTGCGCCGAACGCAACCGGTCCCGCCCGGGTGGCCCGCCGGTGCCGGAGCCGGTGCTCCGTCAGCAGCGGGCTCGGCTGCGAGCCGCGCTGGCCACCCTCGCCGACGAGGGCTTCGCGATGGTGCACGTGCTCGACGGCCCGGAGGAGGTCGGCTCGGCGACCGTCGAGCTGGTGGAGCGGGCAGGGTGACCGGCCAGCCGGTGCCGCCCGAGTGGCCGCGCCAGGTGCCGCGACCGGGCACGCCGGAGTGGGAGCGCGGGGCCGTGGCCTGGCTGCTCGACCTGGTGCCGGGGGAGTGGCGGGCGTACGAGGTGCTCCGCCGGCACCCGGTGGTGCTGGCCCGGCTCGCCTCCGGACAGGTCGCCGCGTCGCTGGAGGCCGCCCGGGACGGCTGGCGGACGCTGCGCCGGGACCTCGGCCGCGAGCTCCCGCCCGAGGTGGTGGAGGCCGCGATGGCCGCGTACGAGCGGGAGGGCGCGCGACTGCGGGAGCTGGGCCCGCAGGTCGCGGCGGTGCGGGAGGCGCTGCACGGGCGACGCTGGGTGCTGGGCACGGGCCGGTGGGCGCCTCCGCCCGGCATCCACCCGCCCGGTCGATCGGCACCTTGGGACTGACCGGGCCGGAGCCGCGGCGCCGGGACGGCGGATCTAGGCTTGGCCGGTGACGTCGCTCCTCGCCCGGGTGCACTCGCCGGCTGACCTCCGCCAGCTCGACGCCCACCAGCTGCCCCTGCTCGCCGCGGAGATCCGCGACTTCCTGGTGCAGAAGGTGGCTCGGACCGGCGGGCACCTCGGGCCCAACCTAGGCGCGGTGGAGCTCACCGTCGCGCTGCACCGGGTCTTCGACTCGCCGCGCGATCGGCTGGTGTGGGACACCGGCCACCAGGCGTATGTGCACAAGCTGCTGACCGGGCGCCAGGACGGCTTCGACCTGCTCCGCCAGCGCGGCGGCCTGTCCGGCTACCCGAGCCGCGCCGAGTCCGAGCACGACCTGGTGGAGAACTCGCACGCTTCCACCGCCCTGTCCTACGCCGACGGCCTGGCCAAGGCGTACGCGCTGCGCGGCGAGAAGCGCCACGTCGTGGCCGTGGTCGGCGACGGGGCGCTGACCGGCGGGATGTGCTGGGAGGCGCTGAACAACATCGCCGGCGCCAAGGACCGCCCGGTGGTGATCGTGGTCAACGACAACGGCCGGTCCTACTCGCCGACCATCGGCGGGCTGGCCAACCACCTGGCCACGCTGCGGCTGCAGCCCGGGTACGAGAAGGCACTCGAGCTGATCAAGGACGCGCTGTCGAAGACCCCGCTGGTCGGGCCGCCGCTCTACGACGCGCTGCACGGCATCAAGAAGGGCCTCAAGGACGCGATCGCGCCGCAGGGCCTGTTCGAGGACCTCGGGCTGAAGTACGTCGGGCCGGTGGACGGCCACGACATCGCGGCGGTCGAGTCCGCGCTGCGCCGGGCCAGCCGGTTCGGCGGGCCGGTGCTGGTGCACATGATCACGCAGAAGGGCCGCGGGTACGCGCTGGCGGAGGAGAACGACGAGGACTGCCTGCACCAGGTCCAGCCGGGTGCTCAGGTTCAGGTCGCGGGATCCGCGGCGGCCAGCGGCCGGGCCGGT
>DASPYH010000018.1:0-9483 GCA_035636875.1 Mycobacteriales bacterium
TGAACATCTCCACCATGGCCGCGCTGGTCGCCGCCGGGGCCGGAGCCCGGGTGGTCAAGCACGGCAACCGCGCCGCCTCCTCCGCCTGCGGTGCCGCGGACCTGCTCGAGGCGCTGGGCGTGGCCATCGACCTGCCCGGGCCGGGCGTCGCGCGGTGCGTGGACGAGGCCGGGATCGGGTTCTGCTTCGCTCCCGTATACCACCCGGGCATGCGGCACGCGGCCGTGCCGCGGCGGGAGATGGGTGTGCCGACCGCGTTCAACTTCCTCGGCCCGCTGACCAACCCGGCCCGGGCGGCGGCGGCGGCGATCGGCTGCGCGGACCTCCGGATGGCGCCGGTGATGGCGGCGGTGCTGGCCGACCGCGGAGACACCGCGCTGGTCTTCCGCGGCGACGACGGGCTTGACGAGCTGACCACGACCACCACCTCGCGGGTCTGGGCGGTGCGCGGCGGGCAGGTGCGGGAGGAGTCGGTCGACCCGGCCGAGCTGGACCTGCCGCCGGCCGATCGGGCGGCGCTGCGGGGGGCGGACGCGCGGCACAACGCGGAGGTCACCCGGTCGGTGCTGGCCGGGGAGCGAGGCGCGGTGCGGGACGCGGTGCTGCTGAACGCGGGCGCCGCGCTGGCCGCGTACGACGGGTTACGCGGCCCGCTCGTCGACGCGGTCCGGGGCGGGATGGGCCGGGCGGCCGCGGCGGTGGACAGCGGTGCGGCGGCCGACGTGCTCGACCGCTGGGTCGCGGTGAGCCGGGACGCCCGCAAGCAGCTGGTCTGACCCCGGCCCGGTCCGCGCCGTTCCCGGAACCGGCCCGGCCGGCGGGCACTCGCCGGGTGGGACGGACCCGGTCGACCGGGCAGGTGCAGGTGTGCAGGTCGCCCGCGCACCCGCCACCAGCCCGGCTCACCGGCGCTCGACCAGCGGCACCACCTCGTCCAGGCTGCTCGGCCCGGCTCAGTCGGCGTCGTCGAACCCGATCGCGAACGCCGCCTCGAGGTCGTGCCTGGAGTAGGCGCGGAAGGCGATGTGGGTCTCCGTGTCGAGGACCCCGTCGACCTTGTCCAGCCGACCGGCGATCACGTCCGCGACCTGGTCGAACTCCCGCACTCGCACCACGGCGACCAGGTCGACGTGACCGGCGACGGAGTAGACCTCGCTCACGCCGTCGATGTCGGCGATGGCCTGCGCCACCTCCGGGATGCTGTCGGTGGCCGCGGTGACCATGACGATCGCGGTGATCACGCCCGCAGCCTATCGTCCCGCCGCGGAAGTTCCGCGAGCGTGGGATCTCACCCGGCACGGGCCCCGCTGTGTCGGGTCGCGTACCGCCTGCTCGTCGACGTGGGCGGGGGAGCCGGCGCCGCGGTGACTCAGATCCGGATCACGTCCAGGCCGGGCACGTCGTCGTAGTCGCCGTCCTGCGTGACGACCGGCATCCCGTGCGCGATGGCGGTCGCCGCGATCCACGAGTCGTTGACCGGCATCCGGTGCTTCAGCTCCCGCAGCGCAGCACGCAGCTCGGCCCACGCCACCGCGACCGGAGCGTCGACGGGCAGCGGGGTCGTGGCCAGCGCCCGCATCAGTGTCTGCAGCCGGATGGAGCGGCTCCGCGCGTCGTCGGCCGAGAGCACGCCGGCGCGCAGCTCGCCGATCGTCACGATCGACACCGCGGTCGCAGCCGGCGGCTCCGCCAACAGGGGGCGGCGTCGCTCCTGGCCCACATAGATCGACGTGTCGACGAGCGCTGTCCTGCCCTTGCTCACCACGGCAGATCCTCCGTGGTCTCGTCGCCGACGATCGCGCGGATGTCGTCGGCGAAGCCCGGGTCGTGGCGGGCACTGTCCTGGCCCGCCCAGAACTCGTCCCAGGACATCGTCGGCCGGCGGTGGCCGATGGGGCGCAGCTCCGCGACGGGGCGTCCGCTGACGGTCACCACCAGCTCCTCGCCGGCCTCGACCCGCCTGAGCACCTCGCTCACGTGGTTGCGCAGCTCGCGGACGGGGATCTCGGTCATGGACACAACGGTACCATTGTTCTACGTGCGGGCTGGGCGGGCGACGGGGCGGATGCGGCGGCGGTCGGCGAGCGGATCGGTGCCGGTCTCCCGCCGCTCGAGCAGCTCGCCCAGACCGCCGGCGCCGTACGCCGGGCAGCTCCAGACGCCCTCCAGCTCGACCAGCCGGGTGCCAGGCTCCTCGAGCCAGCGCAGCACCCGCTCCGTCTCGCCAGCCGTCGCGCACGGCAGCGGACCGATGCCGGGCAGCGCCGACTCGGCGGTCGCGACCAGACCGGCCACGTACGGCCGGACAGCGGCGCCCCTGGGCGCGACTCCGGCCGCCACCAGCCGCCCGCGACGCACCACCGCGATCTCCCAGCCCCCACGGCCGTCCGGTCGGGCCGCGACGAGGTGGTCGATCGAGGTGAGTCCCGAGATCCGCTGCACGCGGGCGCAAGCGCGGACGAACGTGGACAGCCGGTCGCGCACCACCGCGGCATGCTCGAACCGGCCGGCGGCGGCCAGCCGCTCGACCTTGCGCAGCAGCGGCCGGGTCAGCTGCCTCGGGTCACCGGTGACGGCGGTGCGGACCACCTCCGCGTGCACCTGGTAGTCCTGCGGGCTGATCCGGCCCTCGCACGGTGCCCCGCACCGGTCCATCTCGGCCAGCACGCAGGCCGAGCCGGACTGCGACCCGCCCGCCGGCAGCCGGTCCGTGCACTGCCGGAGCGGCAGCGCGTCGTGCACCGCGGCCATCGCCTGGTCGACGGACCGGCGGGAGCCGAACGGCCCGAGGTAGGTCCCGCCGTCATCACGGACGGACCGCACCGCGGACAGCCGCGGGTAAGGCTCAGCGGTGAGCTTCAGCCAGGTGCCGCGCTCCGGGAAGCGGGAGCGCCGGTTGTACGGCGGCTTGTGCTCGGCGATCATGCGCAGCTCGCGGACCTCCGCCTCCAGCGCATGCGCACACACGATCGCATCCACCCGGTCGGCCAGCGCCACCATCTCCGCCATCCGCGAGCGCTGCTCGCTGGCGACGAAGTAGTGCCGGACCCGGGAGCGGATGTCCTTGCTGGTCCCGACGTAGAGCGGGCGGCCGCCGGCGTCGCGGAAGACGTACACCCCCGGTGCGTTCGGCAAGTGCTCGGCCAGGTGCCGCTTGCGGCGCTGTGCCTCGCTGACCTGGGCGGTGAACGAGCGCAGCTCCTCGATCGACTGGACTCCGAGCGGGCCGAGCCGCTCGATCAGCGCGTGCAGGACGTCGACGGTCGCGCGGGCGTCCGCGAGCGCCCGATGGGTCGGCGCGGTCGTGGCGTGGAAGTGCGCGGCGAGGGTCGCCAGCTTGCAGTCGGGCACCTCGTCGCTGGTGAGCACGCGGCGGGCGAGCAGCGCGGTGTCGACCACCCGGGGCGCCGGCCAGTCCCGGCCCGCCCGCGCGCACGCCGCCTTGAGGAAGCCGATGTCGAACGGCGCGTTGTGCGCGACCAGGACCGCGTCGCCGGCGAACTCGAGGAAGGCCGGCAGCACAGCGTCGATCAGCGGTGCGGCGGCGACCATCGTGTCGGTGATCCCGGTCAGCACGGCGACGAACGGCTGGATGCCGCGGCCGGGGTCGACCAGCGTCGAGAACTCCCCGAGCACCTCGCCGCCCAGCACCTTCACGGCGCCGATCTCGGTGATCGTCGAGTCCTCGGCGGCGCCACCGGTTGTCTCCAGGTCGACCACCACGAAGGTGACCTCGCGCAGCGGCTCGTCCAGCTCGTCGAACGCCGCCTGCACGTAGACCGGGGCTCCCGCACTCCGCACCAGCCGAACGTTAGGGGCGACCACCGACGAAAACCCCGCCCCGCGCCGGCTGAACCATCCGCGGCGAGGCTCCGTCGCTGCCGCGGGTCGAGGTGCCCCGTGTGCCCGACGGCGGCACGGCCCTGATGCTCGACCATCGCGCTCTTCCTCAGCACAGGCCGGCGTACCTCCCCGGCGGCCGGCACGACCACCTGGGCGCGCTGGGCGTCGGGGACGACGCCGGGCCGCGACGAGCGCGTCGACGAGCTGCTGCCGGCGTACCGGGTGCAGTGGCGGCTCTCGACTGACCGTGGTGGCGGCGGGCCCCGGTCCGGCGGCCGGGCTACTCTCGCCGCATGCCCGTTCCCGCGCCGACTGCCGACACCCGCTGGCGCTGCACCCTCTGCGGCAACCTGACGCGGTTCGACGTCGAGCGGTGGACCCGGGCGAGGGAGTACGTCCACGTCTCGCTGGCCGGCGAGCCGGTCGTGGAGGAGCGCGAGGTCGTCGCGGACCGGATCGAGCATGTGAGTTGCCGCTGGTGCGGGCGGGTGGACGCGGTCGAGCTGGTGGCCCGGCCCGGCGCGCAGCGGCCCGCGGTCCCGGCTGCGGTGGATCCGGCACGGCCGTGACGGCCGGCTCACCCGCTCCCGAGGCGTGAGCGGTATGTCTGACGTGGACGGCACAGTCCACTTCGGACGTCCGGATCGGACGTCCGACCTGGACGCGCCGTTGGGGATCTCCCCGCCGTCGGCTGCCGCCGGGCCGACATCGGGCGATCCGGCCGGGCGCGAGCCGCAAGGCCTCGCCACCTCCACCGGCGCTCCCTCCGAGGTGGACGGTCCGGTCCCATCCCGCGACCCGGCGAGTGCGGCCGAGTCGAGTTGGGGACGCCGACCGGGTGTCCCGGCCGGACCCACTGTCTCAACGGGCCCGGACGGGTCGGGGCGGCTCGGCGGGTCGGCCGCCGGCGACGGTGGGCCTGGTGAGCCGGTGTTGCCGGAGGCGGGCGGGTCGGGGCGGCCCGACGGGTCGGATGCCGGCGGGGGTGCGCCGGGTGAGCCGGTGTTGCCGGAGGCGGTGCGGTTGCGGGTGCTCGCGCTCGCCGCCGCGGCGCTCGGCCGGCTGGCCGCCGACGAGGTGCCGGCGCCGTTGCGTGCCGCTGCACGGTTCACCCCCGCGAAGCGGGCGCGGCTCGCGGGCACGGCACTCGCCGCGGCCCTGTCCGCCGACTCGGCCTTCCGGCTCCGAGCCGCCGAGCAGGCCGAGCAGGAGTCGCCTGCGGCCGTGGAGGCGGCGCGGACGGGCCGGCTGCCCGCCGCCGCCGACCCGGTCGAGCTCGCGGCGGCCGCCTACCTGCTGCGCCCGCCGGGCTGGACCGACCTGCTGGACCGGGCACGGGACGCGCTTGCCGAGAGCGCGGCATGGACCCGTGACCGGGCTCGCGACGAGGAGCTCGAGAAGCTGCGCGCCGAGGTCGAGGCGCTGCGCGCCGGCGAGCGCGGACAGGCCGAGCGGACCCGTACCGCCGTCGAGGCGGCCCGCGCCGACGCCGAGGCGCTCCGCCGGCAGGTGCGGGAGCAGGGCGGGCAGCGCCGAGCGGCCGAGCGTGCCCGCGCGGCCGCGGAGGAGGCGCTCGCCGAGGAGCGCCGTCGCGCGTCCGCGGAGGACTCCAGGGCGCAAGCGGAGATCCGCCGGCTTCGGCAGCGGCTGTCCGAGGCCGAGGACGCGGTCGAGGCCGCGCGCCGGGCCGCCCGGGAGTCGCGGCAGGCGGACGAGGCGCGGCTCTGGCTGCTGCTGGACACCGCCGCCGGTGCGGTCCAGGGCCTGCGGCGCGAGCTGGCGCTGACGCCGACCGAGGAGAGACCGGCGGATGCGGTCTCGGCAGCGACACCCCGCCCGGACGTGCTCAGCGCGCGCGGCGACGATCCCGAGCTGGTCGACCGCCTGCTCGGTCTGCCCCGCGTGCATCTCGTCGTGGACGGCTACAACGTGACGAAGAGCGGGTACGGCGAGCTCCCGCTGGTCGCCCAGCGGTCGCGGCTGATCCAGGCCCTCGGCCCGCTCGCCGCGCGAACCGCCGCGGAAGTGACCGTCGTCTTCGACGGCGCCGTCCGGCCGCCGGCCATGCCGCCGGCGCCCAGAGGCGTGCGGGTGCTGTTCAGCGCCGCGGGCGAGTCGGCCGACGACGTGATCCGGCGGCTGGTCGCCGCCGAGCCCGAGGGTCGCCCGGTCGTAGTGGTCTCCTCGGATCGGGAAGTCGCCGACGACGTCCGCAGCGTCGGCGCCTACGCGGTCGCCGCCGCCCTCCTGCTCCGACGCCTCGACCGCGGCTGAGCCGTCGGGTCACGTCGTTCCTCGCCGCGCAGAGGGGTCGCCCGGGATGGCTTCGGCTCTGCGTCGCCCCGCGCAGCAGAGGTGGCTGGTCCGGGGCAGCGGTCTGCCGACGGCTTCGGCTCTGCGTCGCCTCGCGCAGCAGAGGCGGCTGGCGCGGAGCAGCCGTCGGCCAGTGGAGCTACGTCTCTGCGTCGCCCCGCGCAGCAGAGGCGGCTGGGCGCGGAGCAGCCGTCGGCCAGTGCAACTACGTCTCTGAGTCGCCTCGCGCAACAGAGACGTAGCCTTCCGACCCGCCCTCCCCTTCGAAGCCGGCCGGCGCCGTTGCCCGTGTCTCTGCTGCGTCTCGCGCAGCAGAGACGTAGCCGCGCAGGTCAACAGGGGTGTGCCGGTGGGCACGGGAGGGCGTTGCGCCGAAATTGTCAGACCCCCGCCCTAGCGTCGGCTCGTCACCGACCGAGAGAGGGGGAGCCGTGATCATCGACTGCGAGGGATGCGCGGCGAGAGGGCCGGCCTGCGGCGACTGCGTCGTCACCGCGCTGCTCGGCGCGCCGCCTGAGGGCGTCCAGTTCGACGACGCCGAGCGCCGTGCGATCGCCGCGCTCGCGGAGGGCGGGCTCGTCCCGCCGCTGCGACTGGTCACCAGGAGGCGCCGGCCGGGACGGCATCCACACGTGGCGTGAGCACCAGTCACCGCGTCATAAGAGATCATTACGCCGGTACGGGCAGGCCGCGAGAGCAGGCACCGCTGCCGATCTTCACGGAAGCGCAACACGCCCCTCGGCGGCCTTTGAGCGGCCTGGTGCGAGCCGTTTGCCAACCGGGCCGCGGCGACGGGCTGTCGTCCCACCGGCCCCATGGAGGTTTCACCGGCGCCTGGCGAAGCATCTCCTGACGGGGAGCAAGCGGTGCCGTTGGCTGGGAGGCGCTCCATGGGACTGGCACTCGGTGTCTTCGTCATCGCCATCGTGATCCTGCTGGTCGTGGCCAAGCTGGGCGATGTCGCGCTGGCCAAGGCTGGTTCCCGTCTTTCTGGTCCTCACCATTATCGGCGCCGGCTTGTTCGCGGCATTCCGTGCGGCATGCAGGACGCCGTCGCGCGCCCCTACGAGCCGCGCCCGCCAGTCACACTACGGACCGTAGCTGCTGTCCGGGCCCAAGATCGTCGCGGAAAGGCAGTGCCGGGCTCCGTGCCACTGGCGGCGTCTCTCTCCTCGAGCGGCGCGTCCGTCGTCCAGTGTCACCGCCTCCGGCCCCAGCCGCGGGTTGCCCGACGGGCTGCCGCCTCGAAGGTTGCAGCCGGCGCACGAGAGGCCGAGCGCGGGTCGAGGTGGAGCTTCTGCCCGCAGTACATCGGCCCGTAGCAGCGGGCATCGGTCGCCCTCTCCGAGCGCGGAGTAGCCCGCTCTATCGTCCAATTCCGCTACGCTTCTCTCCGTGTTCCTCACTCCGCAGGAGACGACTCTCGCCGCGGCGGCGATTGCTGTCGCCGCCGCTCTTCTTGGTGGCTATCTGACCGGACACAGAGACGATCGCAAGGCGAAGCAGGAGCGCGAGCACCAAGCGACTCTGGAACGCGAGCGGTGGAAGCGCGAGGATCGGGCTGCGTGGGCGGACAAGCGCTTCGAGGCGCACACCGCATTCGCACGAGCGACGCTGGACGCGCTCCGCTATTGCGAATCGGGCGGGCAGTATGCACCTGAATTGGACGGATCGCCTCGCGACCCGGAATCGGCAGCTCCACTCATTCTGCGGACCCGCGCGGTCGTGGATGCCCTCGTGCTGCTCGAGCTGCGGGCAACCGAGCCGGTGCGGGAGGCCGCCGAGGAAGCCGCCGACAGTCTCAGGCGGGCGGCGGCAAATGCATACGTCGTCGCCGCTCGCCAGGCGACCCCTGAACAAGTCGAGTCCTGGAACGAGTTGGCCAAGGCCGCCAGAGCCGCCCGCGATGCCTACCTGAAGCTTGCGCAGGAAGAGCTTGGCACGGCCTGACCGGAGCCCGGAACGGGCCAGCGGCAACCCCCAGCCGTGCCACGGCGCGCCGCCGTGCTCGCTCCGTCGGCAGGTTGTACTGAAGCCGGACGGTGATGGCTTCGGCGACGGTCCCAGTCGCGGAAGGGCTCAGCGGGGAGGAACCGACACCGTCCGATGAGGACCGGTGGACGGTCAGTAAGAGATCATTACGCCAGAAGGGTGGTTCTCGTCGTGTGGCCGTGCCGATGAGTGGCCTACCCGCACCGACGACCGTAGTCTTCGCCCGGATCTGAGGGCCGTCTGTTCCCGAGACCCACGGGAGCACCCGCGGATCACCGCCGAGTCGTGGTCCGGTCACCATCCGGATCCGAGCCGGGGACCCACCACGGTTCCATTTGGGGTGAATCGGTGCTGCCCATCCGGCAGGACCGTAGGGCTTCTTCCCAGCCCGAACCCGTCAGCTCACCCGGTAGGCGGTCGAGTGGAAGACAGGGAGTGCCGCTTCGGTGGCGAGTTCGAGACCCTTCTCGTACGTCCTTCGCACCGTCACCATCTTCGCGCTCACCGGCGCCGCCGTCGGCATACCCGCCGTGGGTGCCGACGCCGTCCCGCCGCCACCGACGCCGGCCACCTGCCAGGAGAGCCGGCAGCAGTTCATCCGCAACGGCGAGGCCGCCGAGAAGGTGGCCGAGCAGCTGAACGACGCGCGGGTTGCCCGGGTCAAACTCCAGCGGGCGTACGCCGCGGCGGACAAGCGAGCGCGAGCGGTGAACGCCCAGTACGGCGTCCTGGCCAGCGACTTCAAGCAGATTGTCAGCGGCGAGCTGAAAAGCGCTCCGGCCGGACAGTTCGCGGCCTTCTTCACCAGCCGCTCGCCCAAGGACTTCGCTGACCAGATGGCGCTGATGGACTACGTCGCCAACCGCAAGAGCGAGAAGATCGACCAGCTCGCCGTCGTCCGGGCCGCCGCCGTCAAGACGCAGGCCGATGCCCAGGCGAAGCTGAGCGCCCGGCTGAAGGTCGAGCGGGAGATCGCGGCGAAGGCGGCGGACCTGCGCAAGCGGGGCACCTCGCTGAGCGCGCTGCAGGCGCGGCTGTGCGCCGCCGACAACCCCGTCGTCCAGGCTGTGCGCGCCAGCCGCAGCACGGTCCGGCTGCCGATCGGACCCGCCAGCGGTGCCGCCCAGAAGGCCGTCCAGACGGGGCTGGCTCAGCTCGGCGACCCGTACTCCTGGGGTGCCGCCGGTCCCAGCGCGTTCGACTGCTCCGGCCTGACCATGTACTCGTGGGCCGCGGCGGGCGTGAGCCTGCCGCACTCCAGCTCGGCCCAGTACGGCGTGGGGCAACACGTCTCCCGCTCCGAGGTGCGCGCCGGCGACCTGGTCTTCTTCTACA
>DASPYH010000019.1:0-17682 GCA_035636875.1 Mycobacteriales bacterium
GCCAGGGACAGCAGCGCGGTGCGCTCGTGCTCGTCCGCGACGCCGTACAGGCTGAGCAGGTCGGCCACGTCGCGCTCCTTGAACCCGACCCGCCCGAGCTCCATCCGGCTGATCTTGGACTCGGACGCGCGGATCGCGTACCCGGCGTCCTCTCGCGTGACGCCCCTGTCCTCACGGAGCTGGCGCAGCTGCGAGCCGAGGAGGATGCGCAGCACGGTCGGGCCGGCGCTCGGCTCAGCCGTCATCGCCGCGTCTCCCTTCCGCTCGCTGCCCGGATCATCCCACCTGCTGCGCTTCCCTCCAGTGTGTCGCGCGCCGGATGATAGTGTCCTGCGCCTCGGCATGGTGCGAGCTTGTGCAACATGGGGTCGCCGAGCGTGGCTTCCGCCAGGCCGACGCCGCTCTCACACCGCGCACCCGGGCCGCGGTCGAGCGGTTCTTCGACGGGTTCGAGCTCGTCGAACCCGGCCTCGTGGACGTGTCTGAATGGCGCTCCGACCATCCCGCCGGTCGAGGGGAGTCGCCCTGGGTGCCGGTGGGAGGCGTCGGTCGCAAGCCGCGCGGGCCGGGCGCCGGCGGCTGATGCCGTCGACGCCCGGCCCGCGCGTTACGGAAACCGTGTCGAATCGGTGTCGCTTGCGTGGCCGGAGCCCGAATCGTGCTGCCGTGGGCCTTGTCGGCGATCCCGGACGGGTCTAGGTTCCGGCCCCAGTGGCAGTCACAAGGGGGTGGCTCGGAGATGCGTAAGCCTGTCCTGTCCGTTGTCGGTGCGCTGGCTGCGGTTCTCGCCTTCGCGGCGCCGGCGGCGGCCGCACCGGCCAGCGTGGGGCCGCTCGTGCTCGCCTCGGGTCCGAGCCCGTTCGCGGCGTGCACCGTCGGCGGGCCGGGCACGAACTACCCGAACGCCGAGGTCGAGCCGTGGGTCGCGGTCAACCCGACCAACCCGTCGAACGTGATCGGCGTCTTCCAGCAGGATCGCTGGTCCAACGGCGGCGCGAAGGGCCTGGTGACGGCCGCCTCCGTCGACGGCGGGACCACCTGGACCAGGTCGTTCCCGCACTTCAGCACATGCGCGGGGGGCACGCCGGCGAACGGCGGCGACTACGACCGCTCCTCCGACCCGTGGGTGAGCTTCGGCCCGGACGGCCGGGCGTACCAGGTCAGCCTCTCGGTCAACTCCGCCCAGACCATCTCGGCGATCCTGACCAGCACCTCGACGGACGGCGGCTTGACCTGGAGCGAGCCGGTGACCGTCCAGCGCGACGTGTCGCCCGACCACTTCGTGTTCAACGACAAGGAGGCGCTGACCGCCGACCCGCGCAAGCCGGGAACGGCCTACCTGGTGTGGGACCGCAGCCGCTTCCCGAGCGACAGCGCCAGCCCGGACGTCTTCCGTTCCCACGCGTTCCGCGGCGACCCGTACTTCTCGATGACCACTGACGGCGGTAGGACTTGGTCGACGCCGCGGGACATCCTCGCGCTGAACCAGAACATCGCGACCATCGGCAACCAGATCGCGGTGCTGCCGGACGGCTCGCTGCTCGACGTCTTCCTGTTCTGGAAGGGCTCGGGAAGCCCGAACGCGTCGCTGCAGGGCGCGATGCGCTCGACGGACGGCGGCGCTACCTGGTCCCAGCCGATCGTGATCACGGACAACACGGTGACCCCGGTCCTCGACCCGGACACGGGTACGCCGCAGCGGTCGGGTTCCGACGTCGGCGGCAGTATTCCGGACGTCGCGGTCGACCGACGCAACGGAACGATGTACGAGGTGTTCGAGGACAACCGGTTCAGCGGCGGAGCGCACAACGACATCGCCCTGACGAAGTCGACCGACGGCGGCACCACCTGGTCCGCACCGGTCAAGGTGAACCAGTCGCCGTCCGGGGTGACGGCGTTCACCCCGGCGGTCGACGTGCTGCCGAACGGGACGGTCGGCGTCACCTACTACGACTGGCGCAACAACACTCCCGACCCCGCCACCCTGCCGACCGACTACTTCATCGTGCACTCGCACGACGGCGCGGCGACCTGGGCTGCGGAGGCGCGGATCGGGACCACCTTCGACGACGCGACGGCGCCGTTCGCACGCGGCCGCTTCCTCGGCGACTACGAGGGGCTGGCCAACAACGGCAGCGCCTTCACCCCGCTCTTCGTCCGGACCAACAGCGGCGACACCACCAACCGGACCGACGTGTTCTTCACCGCCGTGCAGCCGTGACGGAGGGGGAGGCAGGCGGGGTCAGGCATCCGGGCCAGCGAGCCTGGCGGCGAGTTCCGTCGCCTCCTCGCCGGCCCCGCCCACCGCGGCGGGTCGGCGGGAAGTAGCCGGAGCGCTGCGGGAAGTTCGGCCGGGTGAACGTGGGCGCCGCCCCGATCGCCGACATCAGGTTCGCCACCAGGGCCAGGTGCAGCATCTCCGGCCACGAGCGCTCGGCGTTCGATCCCCGCAGGGTCGCGCTCAGCCGGACCACCGGGGCGTCGACCAGCGTCGCGGGCCGGGGCGGGGTGAAGGTCCACCGCGCCACCCCCGGGTCGCTGGCCGAGGTCGCCCGGCAACCGGAGTTGGCGATCGGGTCCAGCGCCGCCGACTCCGCACCGCCGGCGATGGGGCGCGCTTTGCCGGCTGTTGCCCCACGGCTGACCGAGCCAATAGGTTCCGGTCACCGGCCCACCTGCCGGTGTCGGGGCATCCCCACCACCCATGGGAGGTCTCCTCGTGAGATCCATTCGTCGCAAGGCGCTCACCGCGACTGCCGTCGCGGTGGGTGCCGTACTGGTCAGCTCCGCGCTGACGCCGCCCGCGCTCGCCGCCGGAACGGAGGCGGCGTACCTCGTCCTCGCCCCACAGGGCCAGTCCACCGGCCAGGCCGCGGCCAGGGTCGCGGCCGCGGGCGGCACCGTGGTCGCCGACTACGGCCAGATCGGGGTCGTCGTCGCCCGCTCCACCAACCCCACCTTCGCGACCGCCGTGGCCGGTCAGGGCGTGGATTCGGTCGCGTCGACCGAGGGCCTTGGCACGCCGCTCGACGACGAAGCCACCGTCGACGTGGTCGGGTCCGCAACGCGGGCGGCCACCGGTGACCCGACCGGCGAGCCGCTGTTCGGCCTGCAATGGGACATGACGCAGATCGACGTCCCGCAGGCGCAGGCCGTGACGACCGGCAGCCCGAATGTCCTCGTCGGCGTGCTCGACACCGGGATCTCCAGCACCCACCCGGACCTGGCCACGCAGATCGCCAAGTCCAAGAGCGCGTCCTGCCTCGGCGGCGTGGTGGACACGAGTGAGGCCGCGTGGAACCCGACGACGTCCGACCATGGCACGCATGTCGCGGGCACGATCGCCGGTGCGATCAACGGCGTGGGGATCGCCGGCGTCGCCCCGGGCGTGAAGGTCGCGTCGGTGAAGGTGGTCAACGACGACGGCTTCATCTACCCGGAGGCGGCCGTCTGCGGCTTCCTCTGGGCCGCCGACCACGGCATGCAGATCACGAACAACAGCTACTTCATCGACCCGTGGGAGTACAACTGCCGCAATGACGCCCGGCAGCGGCCGGTCTGGGAGGCCGTCCAACGCGCCCTGCGCTACTCGCAGAGCAAGGGCGTGTTGACCGTCGCGTCGGCCGGGAACTCCAACCACGACCTGCAGCACAAGTTCGTCGACAGCGGCAGCCCGAACGACGGCAGCTACCCGGTCGAGGACCGCACGATCACCGGTGCCTGCCTCGACCTGCCCGCGGAAGCGCCGGGAGTGCTCACCGTCTCGGCCCTCGGGACCGAACGGCTGAAGAGCTACTACTCGTCGTACGGGCTGGGAGTGGTGGACGTGAGCGCGCCGGGAGGCGACACCCGGCAGCCGGACCCGACCGTCGTCACCGTCTCGCACGCGGTGCTGTCGAGCACGTTCAACACCGTCACGAAGACGAACGGCTGGGGCTACAAGCAGGGCACCTCGATGGCCAGCCCGCACGCGGTCGGCGTCGCGGCGCTCACCCTCTCGGCGCACCCGGGCCTGCAGCCGGCCGAGCTGGCGTCGTTCCTCGAGCGCACCGCCGAGGCGCTGCCATGCCCCGAGGGCGTCTACAACCCGCGTCCTGGGCTCGACCAGTACCTCGCCGAGTGCAGCGGCGGGGAGCGCAACGGCTTCTACGGCGCCGGGGAGGTCAACGCGTACAACGCCGTGCGCTGAGCCGTCGCGGGTCCCGCTCGTGACGACCAGGACCGCCCGGCCACGCGGCCGGGCGGTCTTGCGTCACGCGATGCCGTCCGGCTGCGGGTGCGCCGGCTGCAGCAGCTTGGCGAGCAGGAGGCACAGCTCCTCGTCGCCATCGGCACCCAGGCAGCCGGCGACGGCCGACTGCACCTCGGCGAGTGCCCGCTGCGCCGCCCGCAGCTTGTCCCGACCCGCCGCCGTGAGGGTCAGCCGGTAGGCGCGGCGATCCGCCTGGTTTCGGGTCCGTCCGACCAGACCGGCCAGGTCCATCTCGTCGATCACCGGCAGCACCGCGGGCGGGGTGACGCCGAGGATGGTGGCGATCCGCTGCTGCGAGCACGGCTGCTCGGCGCGCAGGGCGGCGAGCGCGGCGAACTGGCGCAGCACCAGGCCCAGCGGAGCCAGCGCGTCCTCGGTCCGCTGCCGGAACTGGCCGTGGGCGCGGACGAGGAGGTATCCGCTGAACCGGCCGAGCAGGTCCATCGCCTGGTCGGCGCCGGCGGGCAGCAGCCGGCGGAGCAGCTCGTTGAGCCGCTCCTGCTCGATGCGGCTCAACGGTGCGGTCAGCTGGGCGTCGCCGAGCGCCAACGCGGGCATCAGGGTGCGCAACGTCGCCAGACCGTGTGCCGTCGGTGCCAGCACGTAGGACCGGCGGTCGCTCGGGTTCCGCTCCCGCACCACTAGGCCGTGCTCTTCCAGCTCGTCGACGAGCTTGACCATGAGCGTCCGGTTGATCCTCGCGAGCACTCCCAGCTCGCGCTGCGAGAGCGGCCCGCAGCCGCGCAGCATCGCGAGGACCGCGAGATGGCGGGCTCGGTGCGGCTCCGGGATCGCGGCGGCCGCGCACTGCCTCGCCCTGGCGTACGCCCGACCCAGCAGGTATCCCATGCAGCCGGCGAGGGCCGGCGAGAGAGCCAGCTCCTCGACTACGCCCCGCGGGTCCATCGTGCCCGGAATCATAGCCCGCTAAATCGTTAATGTGGTTGACCGTTTAGATGCAGCTCGTTACCGTCGTGCCCCGTCGGGACTCCACAGGGAGATGTCATGACCAGGTCCGCGGCGAGCCTGCTCACCGGGCACCGCACCAAGTTCCTCGTGCTCGTGCTCTGGCTGGTCGTGGTCGGGGTCGCGGGTCCGCTGGCGGGAAAGCTCACCGGTGCGGAGAAGAACGACGCGAAGTCCTGGTTGCCCGGCAGCGCCGAGTCGACGAAGGTGCTGGACATCCAGCAGTCGTTCCAGTCGCCCGACGCGCTGCCGGCGGTGGTCGTCTACGACCGGCCGAGCGGGCTGACCGATGCCGACAGGGCCAAGGCCGCCGCGGATGCAAGGCAGTTCGCCACGTTCGAGGGCGTGCAAGGCGCGCCCACCGGCCCGGTCCCGTCGCCGGACGGCAAGGCGCTGCAGACGCTGATCACGTTCGACCTCGGCTCGGAGGGCTGGCAGAAGGCGTCCGGACTCGCCGACCAGATCCGCACCGTCGCCGGCTCCGGCTCGCCGGGGCTGAGCGTGCACGTCGCCGGCCCGCTGGGCAACGCGGCGGACTCCGCCGACACCTTCTCCGGAATCGACACCACCCTGCTCTACGCGACCCTCGGCGTCGTCATCGGCATCCTGCTGCTGACCTACCGCAGCCCGGTGCTCTGGCTGCTGCCGGTGGTGTCCGCCGGCGTGGCGCTCGCCGTCGCCCAGGCGGTGATCTACCTGCTCGCCGCGCACGCCGGGCTCACCGTCAACGCCCAGAGCGCCGGCATCCTGACCGTGCTCGTGTTCGGGGCCGGCACCGACTACGCGTTGCTGCTCGTCGCCCGCTACCGGGAGGAGTTGCGCCGGCACGAGGATCGGCATGAGGCGATGGCCGTCGCGCTGCACCGGGCGGGGCCGGCGATCATCGCCAGCGGCGCCACGGTCATCGTCGGCATGCTGTGCCTGCTGGCGGCGGAGACGAACTCGACCAAGAGCCTCGGCCCGGTGGCCGCGATCGGCGTGTCGGTCGCCCTGCTGGTGATGATCTCCCTGCTGCCGGCGCTGCTGGTCATCAGCGGACGGTGGGTGTTCTGGCCGTTCAAGCCGCACTACGGCTCCGCCGAGCCGACCACGCGCGGGCTGTGGGCTCGCGTCGGCAACCGGATCGCCCGCCGTCCGCGCACGGTGTGGGTGACGACCGCACTGGTGCTCGGCGCCCTCGGGTTCGGTCTGCTCGACCTCAACGCGAACGGGCTGACGAACGCGGAGTCGTTCATCGGTCATCCGGACTCGATCGTCGGCGGGGAGGTCATCGCGCAGCACTTCCCCGCGGCGGCCGGAGCGGGCAACCCGGTAGCGGTCGTGTCCACCGCGTCGGCCGCGGAGCAGGTGCACGCCGCTGTCGCCGGCACCACCGGGATCAGCGACGTGACCGCTCCGGTGGTCAAGGACGGGCACGCGTACGTGCAGGGCGTGCTCAACGACCCGGCTGACAGCGCCGCCGCCTACGCCACCGTCGACCGGCTCCGGGCCGCCGTGCACGCCGTCCCGGCCGCCGACGCGATGGTCGGCGGGAACAGCGCGGTCAACCTCGACCTGCAGCGTGCCGCCAAGCACGACCGCGACCTGATCATCCCGATCGTGCTCGTCGTCGTCACGATCATCCTGATGGCGCTGCTGCGGGCCATCGTCGCTCCGCTCATGCTCATCGCCACCGTGGTGCTGTCCTTCGCCGCGGCGCTCGGCGCGAGCGCACTCGTCTTCGACCACGTGTTCGGATTCGCCGGAGCCGACTCGTCGCTGCCGCTGTTCGTCTTCGTCTTCCTGGTCGCGCTGGGGATCGACTACAACATCTTCCTGATGACCCGCGTCCACGAGGAGACCCGCCGGCACGGCACCCGCCGGGGTGCGCTGATCGGGCTGGCGGCCACCGGCGGTGTGATCACCTCCGCGGGTGCGGTCCTCGCCGGCACGTTCGGCGTGCTGGGAACCCTGCCGCTGGTCTTCCTCGCCGAACTCGGCTTCGCGGTCGCCCTCGGCGTCCTGCTGGACACGATCGTCGTTCGATCCGTCCTGGTCACCGCGCTCAACCTGGACATCGGCCGGCACATCTGGTGGCCGAGCCGACTCGCCAAGAAGCCGGACGTGGAGCCGGACGAGCTGCTCGAACAGCCGGTCAGCCAGCCGGCGGGTTGACTGGGCTCCCCCGGGGAAGGCACCGCGGTCGCGATCATCACGCGACCGGTTGCCCTCACGCTCTGGAACGCGGAGCGGGCGGGGGGGATGATCAGTCGTCCGCCATCGGGGACCAGGACAGCCCTGAGGAAGGCACGAGCCAGCCAGATGCCCGCCGAGCAGCGCGAATCGCCCGTCGACGTGGCGAGCCTGTCCGCCGCCGCCTCCCGGGCCGGCGCGATGACGAGGGCGAGCCGGGAGAACTTCCCCGTCGCGCCCCGCGTCCTCCCCCGCGGCATCCGCACCCACCTGCTGGCGATCTACGGCTTCGCCCGGCTGGTCGACGACACCGGCGACGAGCGCGCCGGGGACCGGGCGGCCCACCTGGACGCGCTGGAGCGCGACCTGGACCGGGTCTTCTCCGGCGGCGACCCGGAGCATCCGCTGCTGGCCGACCTGGTGCCGACCGTACGGGCGTGCGGCCTCGACCAGGAGCCGTTCCGTCAGCTGATCCAGGCGAACCGGCAGGACCAGCAGGTGCGGCGGTACGAACGGCTCACCGATCTGCTCGGCTACTGCGAGCTGTCCGCGAACCCGGTCGGTCACCTCGTCCTGCAGGTCTTCGGGGCGGCGAGCCCGGGGCGGCGGCGGCTGTCCGACGCCGTGTGCACCGCCTTGCAGCTGGTCGAACACCTCCAGGACGTGGCGGAGGACCTGGGCAGGGACCGCATCTACCTGCCCGCAGAGGACATGGCGCGGTTCGGGGTGCGGGCCGCGGACCTGGCCTCGGCACCGGCGTCGGCCGCGGTGCGCAGGCTGGTCGCCTTCGAGGCCCGCCGCGCCCGCGCCTGGCTCGACATCGGGTCCGGCCTCGTACCGGCCTCCCCCGCGCTGCTCGCCGTCGCGGTCGCGGGCTTCGTCGCCGGTGGCCACGCCACGCTCGATTCCATGGAAGCCGTCGACCATGACGTGCTCGCGCACAGCGTCCTCCCCCATCCGGGGAGGGTTCTCGTCCGGTGGTCCCGGCTCCTGGTGGGATGGAGGTGACCGCGTGGTTCCAGCCTCGGCGTACGCGTTCTGCGAGGAGGTGACCCGCCGCGAGGCAAGGAACTTCTACTACGGCATCCGGCTGCTGCCCGTGGACAAGCGGCACGCGATGTGCGCCGTCTACGCGCTGGCCCGTCGGGTCGACGACATCGGGGACGATCCGGTCGGGACGACCGACGCCCCGTACACGGCCGCATCCGCCCCACCCGCGCCGGTGGCCGGCGCCGGCGGGAAGATCCACGCCACCCCCACCGACACCGACGGCACGGCCGCCCGGCTCCGAGCGCTCGCGCTGGTTCGCGAGCAGGTCACGGCGCCGGTCCCGCCGCCGGACGACCCGGTGCTCGTCGCCGTGCACGACGCGGCCGGCCGCCTCCCGTTGCCGCTCGACGCCTTCCTCGATCTGGCGGACGGGGTCGAGATGGACGTGCGCGGCACGTCGTACGCCACCTTCGACGAGCTCGCCGGATACTGCCACCGGGTCGCCGGGTCGATCGGCCGGCTGTCGGTCGCGGTCTTCGGCGTCGACGACCTGGCCGCCGCGCTTCCCCTCGCCGACCGGCTCGGTGTCGCCCTGCAGCTGACGAACATCCTCCGCGACGTCCGCGAGGACGGTGCCAACGGCCGGCACTACCTGCCGGCCGAGGAGGTCGACGGGTTCGGGTGCCACTTCGCCCCCGACGGCAGCCTGGACGGCCCGGCCGACCGGATCGCCGCACTGGTGCGGTTCCAGGCCGACCGGGCGGAGGCAGCCTTCACCGACGGCCTGCGGCTGCTGCCCCTGCTCGACTGGCGCAGCGCCGCCTGCTGCTCGGCCATGGTCGGGATCTACCATCGGCTGCTCACCGAGATCCGCCGGCATCCCGAGATCGTGCTCGAGCGACGGCTCTCGCTGTCCGGATGGGAGAAGGCCGGGATCGCGATGCGCAGCCTCGTCGGCCTCCCCCCTCGCCCGCAGTGGCCCGAGGTGGGGGGCGAGCTGCCGTGACCGCTCGCCCGCAGGACGGGAGCCGGCCGCGGGTGGTGGTCGCGGGTGGGGGCCTCGCCGGTGTCGCCGCGGCGCTGACCGCCGCGGACGCCGGCGCCGCGGTCACCCTCGTGGAGGCACGGCCCCGGCTCGGCGGGGCCACGTACTCCTTCGACCGGAACGGCCTCGTGGTCGACAACGGCCAGCACGTCTTCCTCCGCTGCTGCACCGCGTACCGCGGCTTCCTGGACCGGCTCGGCGTGACCGGTCAGACGGCGCTGCAGGACCGGCTGTCGCTGCCGGTGCTCAGACCCGGCCGGCGGCCGGCGGTGTTGCGCCGCACCGCCGGCCTGCCGGCGCCGCTGCACCTTGGACCATCGCTGGCCAGGTACGCCGCGCTTTCCCCGGCCGACCGGCTGCGGGCCGTACCGGCGGTCCTCGCGCTGCGCCGGCTCGACCCGACCGACCCGGCCCTGGACCGGCAGACCTTCGGCGCGTGGCTCACCCGGCACTGGCAGCGCGACGCGGCGGTGCACGCGCTGTGGGATCTCATCTGCGTCGCGACACTGAACGCGCCGGCCGAAGACGCCTCGCTGGCGCTTGCGGCGATGGTCTTCCGGACCGGCCTGCTCGACGACGCCTCGGGCGGCGACATCGGCATCTCGCGAGTGCCGCTGGGCGACCTGCACGACCACCCGTCCCGGCGCGCACTGGCGGCGGTCGGCGCCACCGTCCGGCTCGGCTGCCGGGTGAGCGAGATCCTGGTGGAGGACGGCCGCGCGGCCGGCGTCCGGGCGGACGGCGGGACGATCCCGGCCGATGTCGTGGTCCTCGCCGTACCGCACGACGCGGCAGCGGCGCTGCTGCCGACCGGAGCGACACCGGACCCCGGCCGGATCGCGGCCCTCGGCGCGGCGCCGATCGTCAACGTCCACGTCCGGTACGACCGCGGCGTGCTCGAGGTCCCTTTCGCCGCCGGGCTGGGCACGCCGGTCCAGTGGGTCTTCGACCGCAGCGCGGCGGCCGGGGCCGGCACCGGACAGTACGTGGTCGTGAGCCTCTCCGCCGCGGATCGCTGGGTCAGGACCCGGACCCGCGACCTCCGGGAGGTCTTCCTGCCAGCGCTGGCGGCGCTGCTGCCGGCCGCGCGGGCGGCCCGGGTCGAGGACTTCTTCGTGACCCGGGAGCCGCGGGCGACCTTCCGGGCGGGCCCGGGCAGTGGCCGGCTCCGGCCGCCGGCCCGTACCGCGATCCCGGGGCTGTGGCTGGCCGGCGCCTACACCGACACTTCGTGGCCGGCGACGATGGAGGGAGCCGTGCGAAGCGGAGTGACCGCCGCCCGACAACTGCTGGGGTCGCCCTGGGACACGCCGACGCCGAGCCGGGCCGCGGCATGAGCGCCCAGCCGGCCGCCCGCCCCGCCGCCCTGCCGCCCACCCTGGCCCGCGCGTCCGCCCTGGTCGAGCAGCCGCTGCGGGACGCGATCGCCAGCCTGGCCCCCGCCGTCCACGGCATCGTCATGTACCACTTCGGCTGGGCCGACGAGCGGGGTCGACCCGCCTCCGGCAGCGGCGGCAAGGCGCTGCGGGCCGCGCTGGCGCTGCTGTCGGCCGAGGCCGCCGGTGGGCCGGGCGCGGCCGAGCGCGACGGCATCCCGGCCGCGGTCGCGGTGCAGCTCGTCCACGAGTTCTCGCTGCTGCACGACGACATCATGGACGGCGACCGGACGCGGCGGCACCGGCCGACGGCGTGGACCGTGTTCGGCTCCGGTCCCGCCCTGCTCGCCGGCGATGCGCTGTGCACCCGGGCCGTCGAGGTCCTCGCCCTCGCCGCGCCCCCCGCGAGCGCCGGTCCGGCCGTCGCCGCACTGGTGCGTGCCATCCAGGAGCTGATCACCGGGCAGGCCGCGGACCTCTCCCTGGAGGCGCGGGTCGACGCGGGCCTGGACGAGACGCTCACCATGGCCGAGCAGAAGACCGGAGCGCTGCTCGGCGTCTCCGCCGCCCTCGGCGCGATGCTGGCCGGCGGGTCACCCCCGCTGGTCGCCGCGCTGGAGCGGTACGGGCGGACGCTCGGCCTGGCGTTCCAGCTCGTCGACGACCTGCTCGGCATCTGGGGCGACCCGGCGGTGACCGGCAAGCCGGTGTTCGCCGACCTGCGGGCGCGGAAGATGAGCGTGCCGGTCGCCGCGGCGCTGCGCGGGGACGAGGAGGCCAGCCGCGAGCTGCGTGGTCGGCTCGCCGGCGGCGGCCCGGCGGACGAGCAGGCGCTCGCCCTGGCCGCGAAGCTGATCGACGAGGCCGGGGGCCGGTCCTGGACCGAGCGGGAGGCCGACCGGCTGGCCGCCGCCGCGGTGGACGCCCTCGACGGTGTCCCCGTCGCCGCCGACGTCCGGGAAGATCTTGCCGCGCTCGCGCGATTCACCGTACGGAGAGAGCTGTGACAGGAGGGCCGGCGAGCCGATGACCGCAGCACCCGAGCTCGGCAGCCGCGAGCGCTCCGCCGTCGAAGTGCTGTCCTCGGCCCGCGACCACCTGCTCCGCCTGCAGGATCCGGCCGGCTGGTGGAAGGGAGAGCTGGAGACCAACGTCACCATGGACGCCGAGGACCTGATGCTGCGGCGGTTCCTCGGCATCGGCGACGCGGGGCAGAACGCGGCCGCGGCGCGGTGGATCCGCAGCCAGCAGCGCCCGGACGGCACCTGGGCGACGTTCCATGGGGGCCCGGCCGACCTGTCCACGACGGTCGAGGCGTACGTCGCGCTGCGGCTGGCCGGCGACCTGCCCGGGGCGCCGCACATGGCTCGTGCCGCCGCGTACGTGCGCTCCGCCGGTGGCCTCGAGCGCAGTCGCGTGTTCACCCGGATCTGGCTGGCGCTGTTCGGCGAGTGGGACTGGGAGGCGCTGCCGGGCATGCCGCCGGAGGTGATCCTGCTGCCGCCGTGGGTGCCGCTGAACGTGTACGACTTCGGGTGCTGGGCACGCCAGACCGTCGTGCCGCTCACCGTCGTCGCCTCCTTCCGGCCGCGGCACGACCTCGGCTTCACCCTCGCGGAGCTGCGCACCGGCGCCGCGCCGCTCCGGCCGCCGACACTGCGGCGGACGGAGGGCTGGCTGCACCTGCTCGACCGGGCCGTGCGCGCGTACGACCGCCGGCCCCTGCGTCCGCTTCGCGCCCGGGCGATCCGAGCGGCCGAGCGCTGGATCCTCGACCGCCAGGAGGCGGACGGCTCGTGGGGCGGCATCCAGCCGCCGTGGGTGTACTCGATCCTGGCGCTGCGGCTGCTCGGGCACCCGGTCGACGGGCCCGTGCTGCGAGAAGCCCTGGCCGGCCTGGACCGGTTCACCGTCTGGGACGAGAGAGGGCGGCGCCTCGAGGCCTGCCAGTCGCCGGTGTGGGATACCGCGCTGGCGGTCGTCGCGCTCGCCGACGCCGGCCTGCCGCCGGAGCACCCGGCGCTGGTCAGGGCCGCCGACTGGCTGCTCGGCGAGGAGGTCCGGCAGCGCGGGGACTGGGCCGTGCGCCGCGGCGAGCTCGAGCCGGGGGGCTGGGCGTTCGAGTTCGCCAACGACTGGTATCCCGACATCGACGACAGCGCCGAGGTGGTGCTCGCCCTCGACCGGACGCGGCCGAGCGAGCCGTCGGCCCAGCGCGCGGCGGTCGCCCGCGCGGTCGACTGGATGGTGGGCATGCGCTCCCGGAACGGGGCCTGGGCCGCGTTCGACGCGGACAACACCCGTGAGCTGGTGACGAAGCTGCCGTTCAGCGACTTCGGCGCGGTCCTCGACCCGCCGACGGCCGACGTGACCGCGCACGTGGTCGAGATGCTCGCGGCGCAGGGCCGCGAGGCCGACCCGGTGACCCGGGCGGCGGTCGCCTGGCTGCTGGCCGAGCAGGAGCCGGACGGCTCGTGGTTCGGCCGCTGGGGGGTCAACCACGTCTACGGCACCGGCGCGGTGCTGCCCGCTCTGGTCGCCGCCGGGGTGCTCCCCTCGGCGAGGCCGGTCCGGCGCGCCGTCCGGTGGCTGGAGTCGGTGCAGAACCCGGACGGCGGGTGGGGAGAGGACATCCGCTCCTACCGCGATCCGGGCTGGCGCGGCCGGGGCGCGTCGACGGCATCACAGAGCGCCTGGGCGCTGCTGGCCCTGCTGGCGGCCGGCGAGCGCGACGGGGCGGCGACGCAGCGCGGAGTGCGGTTCCTGGCGGCGACCCAGCGCGAGGACGGGACCTGGGACGAGCCACAGTTCACCGGCACCGGCTTCCCCGGCGACTTCTCGATCAACTACCACCTGTACCGGCTGGTCTTCCCGGTGACCGCGCTCGGCAGGTACGTCGGAGCCGGGCGGTGACGCCCGCCGCCTCCGGTGCGGTGGTGCTCACCGCGCTGCGCGTCGAGGCCCGCGCGCTGCGACGTGGTGGCGTGCCCGTGCTGCGCACCGGCATGGGTCCACGGCACGCCTCGCGGGCCGGGAGCAGGGCCATGCGGCGGCTGCCGCCCGCCGCCCCGGTCGCCGTCGCGGGGTTCTGCGGCGCGCTGGACAGCGGCATCCGTGCCGGCGACGTGGTGGTCGCGACCGAGGTGCGCGACGATGCCGGCGCCGTCCCGCTGCCCGGCTGGGCTCCGCTGGCGGCCGCGCTGCGCCGGCGCGGGCTGCCCGTGCACGCCGGCCCGCTGGTGACCAGCGCGCGGCCCGTGCTCCGACGCCGGGGCCGGGACCGGCTGGCCGGCACCGGCGCCCTCGCGGTCGACATGGAGTCCGCCGCCGCCGTTCGTGCGCTGCCCGGCCATCCGGCCGCCGTCGTGCGGGTGGTCACCGACACCGTGCGCACCGGCCCGACGAGCCTGCCCGGGCACGGCCTCGCCGCCTACCGGGCGCTTGCCGCCGCCGCACCGGCGATCACCGAGTGGGCAGAGGCGGCTCGGATCGAACGGGTCGTGCTCGCCACCACGCCCGGCGGGTCGGGCGAGTCGGGCGGCGAGCTCGCCGTCCGGGCCGTCGCGGCGGGCGCCGACCTGGTCCTCGTCGTGGGACCGCCGGACTCGTCCAGCACGAGCCGGCTGGTCGACGCGGCCGGGCGGGCGGGCACCGCGGCCCGGCTCGTCGAGGACGAGAGCGACATCGACCTGCGCTGGCTCGCCGGGGTTCGGGTGCTGGGCCTGACCGCCGGCCTCGAAGCACCCGCGGCGATGCTGGACCGCGTGCTGGCCACCCTCCGCGGCTACGGCGCGGTCGCCGTGGACGCGCTGCCGGTGGCCGACGAGAGCATCGAGTTCACCCTACAGAAGGAGGTCGGCTGAGCATGGGCGTACCAGTCCGGCAGAGCATCCGGGTCGCGGCCTACCTGCTTCGCCAGAAGATGGCCCGGCGGGAGAAGTTCCCTCTGGTCGTGGAGCTGGAGCCGCTGTTCGCCTGCAACCTGGCCTGCGTGGGCTGCGGCAAGATCCAGTACCCGGCGCACATCCTCAAGCAGCGGATGCCGGTCGAGAAGGCGGTCGCCGCGATCGAGGAGAGCGGCGCGCCGATGGTCTCGATCGCCGGCGGAGAACCGCTGATCCACCCGGAGATCGACCAGATCGTCGCCGAGCTGGTCAAGCGCAAGAAGTTCGTCTACCTGTGCACCAACGCGCTGCTGATGAAGAAGAAGATGCACCTGTTCTCGCCGTCGCCGTACTTCGCGTGGGTGGTGCACATCGACGGGCTGCGGGAGCGGCACGACGCGTCGGTGTCCAAGGACGGCGTCTTCGACGAGGCGGTCGCCGCGATCCGAGCGGCCAGGGCGGCCGGCTTCCGGGTCAACACCAACACGACGTTCTTCACCACCGACTCGGCGCAGACGGTTCGGGAGGTGCTGGACTACCTCAACGACGACCTCGGCGTCGACCAGATGATGATCTCCCCGGCGTACGCGTACGAGAAGGCGCCGGACCAGGAACACTTCCTCGGCGTGACGGCGACCCGGGCGCTGTTCCGGGAGGCATTCGCCGGCGGCCGGCGGCGGCGCTGGCGGCTGAACCACACCCCGCTGTTCCTCGACTTCCTCGAGGGCAAGGTCGACTTCCGCTGCACCGCGTGGGGCATCCCCTCGTACTCGGTCTTCGGCTGGCAGCGACCCTGCTACCTGATGGGCGACGGGCACGTCCAGACCTACCGCGAGCTGGTCGAGACGACCGACTGGGAGGCGTACGGGCGCGGCCGGGACCCGCGGTGCGAGAACTGCATGGCGCACTGCGGGTACGAGCCGAGCGCGGTGCTCGCGACCGTCGGCTCACTGCGCGAGTCGCTGCGCGCGCTGGTGGCGAGCTGAGCCGGCGCTCACCCGAACCGCCGGGCCAGTCGCCGGTAGAGGCCAGGCGCCAGCGCCCGCAGGCGGACGGGCAGGCCGAGCCAGCGCGGCACGATCACCTCGGCCGCGCCGCTGGACAGCGCTCGCCGAATCGCCCGCGCGACCCGCTCGGGCCGCACCGGCCGGGGCCGCGCCCGGTGGTACGGCTGCCCGCGACGGTCGAAGAAGGCGGTCCGCACCACTCCGGGGATGACGACAGTGACGTCGACCCCGGTGCCGGCAAGCTCGTAGCGGAGGCTGTCGGCGAAGCCGACCAGGCCGGCCTTGCCCGCGGCATAGACGCTCTCCTGCCCCACGCCCAGCACCCCGGCGATCGAGGCGACGGCCAGGACGTGCCCGCGCCCGCGCCGCAGCATGCCCGGCAGCAGCGCGCGGGTGAGCTCGATGGGCGCCTGCAGGTTGAGCCGCAACAGCCGGTCGACCTGCTCGAGGGTCATGGCGGCCAGCGGGCCGCGCCAGCCGGCGCCGGCGTTGAGCACGACGGCGTCCACCGGGCCCGTGGCGAGCGCCACGGCGGCCAGCCGGCGCGCACCGTCGACGGTCGCGAGGTCGGCGACCAGCGCGGTCCCGCCGGTACGGCGGGCCACGGCCTCGAGCGCCGCGCCGTCGCGACCGGCCAGCAGCAGCCGGGCGCCCGCACCGGCCAGCGCCAGCGAGACCTCCCGGCCGATGCCGGAGGACGCTCCGGTGACCAGGACCACCGCGTCCCGCAGTTCCATCGATCCTCCTCCCGGCCGGCCCCGCCGCCCGGGCTGGCTGTCCCAGCTCCCGACGCGACGGCGCCATGGCCGGTGTGGTGGCGGGAGCTCGCCCTCGGCCTGTCCGTGTTCGGGCTCTACATCATGGTCGCGGCCGTGTCGCGACCTCGAATCGGGACGGCGCGGGAGCACGGGCGGGCGGTGCTCGCGTTCGAGAACTGGCTCGGGCTGGACTTCGAGGCCGCGGCCAACTCGTGGCTGGCCCGGCAGCCGACCTTCTGGCAGAACCTGGTCAACTACGAATACGCCTTCGGGTACGTCCTGGTGGCGTTCTTGGTGCTCTTCTGGATCGGGCTCCGCCGCCCGGCCGCTTTCGGGGCCGCCCGCACCTCGTTCGTCCTGGTGAACCTGGTCGGTATCGGGTGCTTCCTGCTCTTTCCGGTCGCGCCGCCGCGGCTGCTCGAGGATCCCCGGTTCGTCGACACGGTCCTGCAGGGGCACACCACGGGTTCCTGGGGATCCGCGCTGGTGTCCGAGGCCAACCAGGTCGCGGCCATGCCGTCGCTGCACGTGGCGTGGGCACTGTGGGCCTGCGTGGCGCTGGTCGAGGTCGGGGCCAGGCGACGGTCGCATGTTTTCAGTGCCGCGCACGTCGTGGTTACCGCCATAGTGATCGTCGTGACGGCGAACCATTACTGGCTCGACGCGGTGGCGGGTGTCGCGCTCGTTTGGCTGGTGGGCCGGCGGCGGCCCGGCGCGAGGCGTGTCCCAGCCGAGGACGCGTTCTTCCTGCACGTCGAGTCGGCGAGGGTGCCGCAACACGTCGGCGGCGTCGCGATCTTCGATGCCGGTGGGCTGCCCGCGCCGGTACGGCGGGACGACCTCGTCACGGTGGTCGCCGCCAGGCTGCTGCCCCAGCCGGCGTTCCGGCGCGTGCTCGAGCCGCCCGGTCGCATGGCCCGGCCACGCTGGGGCCGGGCGACTGACGTCGACCTCGACTGGCACGTCGGCGAGACGGTGCTGCCCGCACCGGGCGGGGAGCCCGCGCTGCGGCGCTTCATCGCCTCGGCTGCCGAGACGCCGCTGCCGCGCGACCGGCCGCTGTGGCGGATCTGGCTGGTGCACGGAGTCGGCCCGGACCGGCAGGCTCTGGTGGCCGTGCTGCACCATGCGCTCGGCGACGGCACCGGGCTGGTCGCGCACCTGCGCGAGCTGTTCACCCCACCACCGACCCCCGCCGGGCCGCTGCGCACCTCCGGCGCCCCCGGCGCCGT
>DASPYH010000020.1:0-9053 GCA_035636875.1 Mycobacteriales bacterium
GCCGAGACCAAGGACCTGTTCGACCGGCCGGCCCATCCGTACACCCAGGCGCTGCTGTCCGCGATCCCCATCCCGGACCCGCAGCGGGAGCGTCGCCGGGAGCGGATCCTGCTCACCGGCGACGTGCCCAGCCCGGCCAACCCGCCTTCGGGCTGCCGCTTCCGCACCCGATGCCCCAAGTTCGCCGCCCAGCTGTCGGACCAGCAGCGGGAGAAGTGCGTGGACGAGGACCCGCCGCTGGTCGACCGCGGCAACGGGCACCCCGCCGCATGCCACTACGCCGAGGTGCTGGCGCTGTTCTGACCGGTGCACCCGGGCTCCGTGTGCGCGCATAGCCTTGATCCCATGTCGGCGACCCCATCCGCCGCGCGGCGCCTCCTGCTCGTGCATGCGCATCCCGACGACGAGACCATCGGCACCGGCGCGACGATGGCCCGCTACGCCGCCGACGGGGCTCACGTCACACTCGTGACCTGCACGCTCGGCGAGGAGGGCGAGGTCCTGGTGCCGGCGCTCGTGAACCTGGCGGCGAGTGCCGGCGACCAGCTCGGTGGTTACCGGATGAGCGAGCTGTCCGCTGCGATGCGCGAGCTCGGGGTTGCCGACCACCGGTTCCTGGGCGGTCCCGGCCGGTGGCGGGACAGCGGGATGATGGGCCTGCCGGAGAACGACGCGCCCCGGGCCTTCTGGCAGGCCGACCTCGCCGAGGCGACCCGGGACCTGGTCGCCATCCTTCGCGAGCTGCGCCCGCAGGTGCTGGTCACGTACGACGAGAACGGCGGCTACGGTCACCCGGACCATATCCAGGCCCACCGGGTGGCAATGGCTGCCGCGGACGCGGCGGCCGACCCGGCCTTCGCGCCGGAGACCGGCGAGCCGTGGCCTATCGCGAAGATCTACTGGACCGCGGTGCCGCGCTCGGTCCTGGAACGCGGCATCGAGCTGTTCCGCGAGTCGGGCGAGACAGACTTCTTCGGTGTCGAGTCCGTTGACGAGTTGCCCTTCGGCACTCCCGACGATCTAGTCACCACCGCCGTCGACGGCAGCGCACACCTGCCGGCCAAGCTCGCCGCGATGCGGGCGCACGCGAGCCAGATCAGCGTCGACGGGCCGTTCTTCGCGCTCGCCGACCGAGTCGGGCAGCGGGCGTTCGGGACGGAGTACTTCCAGCTCGTCCGGGGCCGGCTCGGACCGACCGATGGGCCGGACGGCCGGGAGGCCGACCTGTTCGCCGGGCTCGTGTAGTGCCGCCGGAGCGCACCGCCGCGGGTCCCGACCGGCCGGCCACGACGGCCGTCGGGGGATGGCCCGGCGTCGATGACGTTCCGCGGACGAGACTCTTCCCGCGTACGGTGCGAGGCCTCTTGATCCTGGTGGTCGCGCTGCTGGCGATCGAGTTGGCGGTAGTTGAGGCCTTCCTGGTGCCGCTGCGGATCGGCACCGTCCCGCTGCCGGTCTGCGTGCTGCTGGCGATGGTCGGAAACGTGGCGCTGCCCCGGCTCGCCGCGAGCCTGTCCCGGCAGCCTGCCGTGGCGGTCGTTCCGCCGGTGCTCTGGCTCGTCGTGGTGCTGCTGCTGTCCGCTCCGCGCGCGGAGGGCGACCTGGTGGTGCCTGGCACGCTGACCGGACTCGCCTTTCTGTTCGGCGGTTGCGTCGCCGGCGCCTACGGGGCGGTGTCCACGATCGCCCGGCGTCGGCCGCGGTCACGGCCGACCACCCGCGGGTAGGGTCGATCCCGATGGAGAGCGCCGCCCGGGAGCCGGAGCATACGGCGCCGTCCGGGCGCGGGCTGCACCCTCGCGCCGTCGAGCGTGGACCCGTCGGCCAGCGTCGCTTCCGCGAGGCGATGAGCCTGTTCCCCACCGGGGTGACCCTGCTCACCACGCGTGCGGTCGACGGCACCGACCACGGGATGACCGTGAACAGCTTCACCTCCGTCTCGCTCGACCCGGTGCTCGTGCTGGTCAGCGTCGAGCACGCTTCGCGCCTGCACGACGCCGTTCTCGGCTCCGGGCTGTGGGGCGTGTCCGTGCTCGGCGAGGACGCCGAGCACCTCTCCCGGCGCTTCGCCCGTCGCGGTCACGACACGACCCACGCCCTCGCCGAGATGCCTCACCACCGCGGGCGCCGGACCGGGGCGCTGCTGCTCGACAGCGCGCTCGCCACCTTCGAGTGCCGCACGCGCGGGGCGCACCCGGGCGGCGACCACACGGTGCTGGTCGGCGAGGTGCTGGCCCTCGCTACGCCGAGCCCGCAGACCCCGCCGCTGGTCTGGTACCGAGGCCGGTACGTGCGGATTGCCGACGCGGGCTGACTCCCCGGACGGGTGACCCGCGGCGCGGTGGCTCGTGCCGCGGTCCCCCATCACGCCAGGATGGTCCTCCATGCGGTTCGTCGCCGACCTGCACGTCCACTCGCGCTACTCCCGGGCGTGCAGTCGCGACTGCGACTTGGAGCACCTGGCGTGGTGGGCGGCTCGCAAGGGGATCGGACTGGTGGGCACCGGCGACCTGTGCCACCCGGTCTGGACGGCGCAGATCCGGGAGAAGCTGGTCCCGGCGGAGCCTGGACTGTTCCGGCTGCGCGCCGACCTCGAGCGGGACGTGCTCGCCACGCTGCCGCCGGCGGTGCGGACACCGGTTCGCTTCCAGTTGTCCGTGGAGATCTCGACCATCTACAAGCGCGGCGAGAAGACCCGCAAGGTGCATCACCTGGTCTACGCGCCGGATCTCGGTGTGGCCGCGGAGCTGACCCGGCGGCTTGCCAAGATCGGCAACCTTGCCTCCGACGGCCGGCCGATCCTCGGCCTCGACTCCCGCGATCTGCTGGAGACGACGCTGGACAGCGGCGAGGGCGCCTATCTCGTGCCGGCGCACGTCTGGACCCCGTGGTTCGCCGCGCTCGGGTCGAAGTCCGGCTTCGACTCGATCGCGGACTGCTATGCCGACCTGGCCGGACACGTCTTCGCGGTAGAGACGGGGCTGTCGAGCGACCCGGCCATGAACCATCGCGTGTCCACGCTGGACCGCTACCGGCTGGTGTCCAACTCGGACGCGCACTCGCCGCAGGCGCTCGGTCGGGAGGCGACCGTCTTCGACACGGAGATGTCGTACGCCGGAGTGCGTGCGGCGTTGGAGACCGGCGCCGGGCTCGCCGGGACGGTCGAGTTCTTCCCGGAGGAGGGCAAGTATCACCTCGACGGTCACCGGGCATGCGATGTGCGCCTCGATCCGGCGCAGACGCGCGAGCGCGGCGGGGGGTGCCCGGTCTGCGGCAAGCCCATCACGGTCGGCGTCCTGCACCGGGTGGAGATGCTCGCGGACCGTCCGGCCGGAGTGACCCCGGACGGTGCCCGACCGTGGCGATGCCTGGTGCAGTTGCCCCAGATCGTGGGCGAGATCCTGGACGTCGGTCCGCGGTCGAAGGCGGTCGAGGCCGAGGTCGGCCGGCTGGTGTCGCGGTTCGGGCCGGAGCTCGCCGTGCTGCAGGACGTGCCTCTGGACGACCTCGCGCGCGAGGGTTCGCCCGCCCTGGCCGAGGGGGTCGGCCGGCTGCGGCGCGGTGAGGTGGTGCTGTCCGCCGGGTACGACGGTGAGTACGGCGTGGTGCGGATGTTCCACCCCAAGGAGCTGGCGGACCTGGGTCGAGGCCGCGCCGGCGCCGCGCCGGTGCTGTTCGATCTCCCCACCCCGCCTGCACCTCGTCCGCGCGGCCTTGCCCGCGTCGATCAGGAGGCGGTTCTCGCCGCGGCTCCAGCCGCCGGACCAGCCGGACTGCGGTCTGTCGGCCACCGGGGGCAAGCCGTGGCGCAGGGCGTGCGACGGCCTGGTGACATCGGCCGAATCCCGCCAGCCGCCGCCCGGCCGGCCCGCCAGCCGGGCGACGCCGGGCCGGTCGAGGACGAGCCGGCAGCGGACGAGGCCAGGTCCGCCGAGGATGAGCCGGTCGAGGATGGGCTGTTCGCGGCATCGGAGGCCGTGTCCTCCGCCGCGGTGGTGCGGCGGCCCGAGCCGGCCGGGCTGTTGGCCGGCCTTGACCCGCAGCAGCGCGCCGCGGCGCAGTCGCCCGGCCCGGTGCTGGTGGTCGCCGGTCCCGGCACCGGCAAGACCCGCACCCTCACCCACCGGCTCGCGCATCTCGTCGCCGAGTGCGGCGTGCCAGCCGAGCGCTGCCTGGCGCTCACCTTCACCCGGCGCGCCGCAGGTGAGCTGACCGAGCGCCTGGCGGCGCTGCTGCCGCCGCACACCGGTCGTGTTCTCGTCACCACGTTCCACGGCCTCGGCCTGCGCATCGTCCGCGAGCATGCGCAGCGGCTGGGCTTCGACGCCGCCGTCCGCGTCGCCGACGCGGCCGAGCAACTGGCGCTCGCCCGGGAGGCGTTCGGGGACCCCGCCTCGGCCCGCGCTCCACGCAGGCTGCTGGATCTGGTGTCCAGGCTGGCCCTCGACCCCGCTGCTGCGGTGGACCCCGATCTCGCCGGCCCGCTGGCCCGCTACCGGGCCGGCAAGCGGGCCCGCGACCTGGTCGACCTCGACGACCTGGTGTCCCTGCCGGTCACTCTGCTGCGCGAGCATCCCGACCTGGCCGCGGCCTACCGGCAACGCTGGCCCCACGTCAGCGTCGACGAGTACCAGGACGTCGATGCGGCCCAGTACGCCCTGCTCCGGCTCCTGTGTCCGCCCGGCGGCGACCTGTGCGCGATCGGCGACCCGGATCAGGCGATCTACGGGTTTCGCGGCGCAGACGTCCGGTTCTTCCTCCGTTTCGCCGCGGACTTCCCCGGCGCTCCGACCGTCCGGCTGGCCCGCAACTACCGCTCGACGGCGACGATCCTTGCCGGCGCGCTGCACGCCGTGGCGCCCACAACTCTCGTGCCCGACCGCGAGCTCACCGCGGTCGTGCCCGGTGCCGGCCCGGACCGGATCACGGTGCACGCGGCGGCTGACGAGGCGGCCGAGGCTGCCTTCGTGGTGGGAACGATCGAGCGGTTGCTGGGCGGGTCCAGCTTCACCGCGCTGGACCGGGGTGCCGCGGACGGCTGGCAGGACGCGGTCCACTCGTACGCCGACGTCGCCGTGCTCTACCGCACCGACGCGCAGTCCCGGGCGTTGCTCGACACGCTCGAGGCAGCCGGCGTGCCGTACCAGAAGCGGTCCCACCATCGCCTGGGCGATCAGCCCGGCGTCCGCGAGCTGCTCGGCGTGCTGCGCACCGACCTCGCCCGCGCCGCTGGCGACCCCCGCCCGGTGCTGGCG
The DNA here is from genome assembly GCA_035636875.1 of Mycobacteriales bacterium. Taxonomy (GTDB): domain Bacteria; phylum Actinomycetota; class Actinomycetes; order Mycobacteriales; family CADCTP01; genus CADCTP01. The sequence continues at coordinate 5,256 of DASPYH010000020.1, forward strand.
CGCGTCCGGGCCGCCGCGCAGCTGGCGATCGATGCGGCCGGCGGGTTGCCCGCGCTCGGGCGGGCGCCTGACGGGATCGGCACCGACGCCTGGTCCCGGCTCGTCCCGGCGACCACCCGGTCCGCGGACGTCCGCGGGATCGAGGATCCAACTGACTCCGGACTGCGCGTCGCCCAGGTGCGGGCGGCGCTGGAGCTGCTCACGCCCCTTGCGGAGCGGGCCGGCGCGGATGCCGGCCGGTTCCTCGCCGAGCTGGCCCTCGGCGCCGAGGTGGACGTGTGGGACCCCCGCGCGGACCGCATCTCGCTGCTCACCCTGCATGCTGCGAAGGGCCTCGAGTTCCCGGTCGTGTTCCTGGTGGGCTGTGAGGACGACCTGCTGCCGCTGCGCTTCGGCGGCCAGCAGCCGGACCTGGCCGAGGAGCGGCGGTTGCTCTTCGTCGGGATGACCCGCGCGCGCACCCACCTGCTGCTCAGCCACTCGCGGCGGCGCACGGTCCGGGGCGAGGTCAGGCAGGCGCAACCTTCCCCATTCCTCCGCGACATCCCCGCGTCGCTGCTGGAGCGCACCACCCGGCCGGAACGCCGCCGCACCGTCCAGCTCCGCCTGCTCTGAGTCCGCCGCGGACGCGGCCAGGTCCGGTCTCGGCGCGGCCTGCGCGTCGAAGGCGAGCAGGAGTGCGAGCAGCCATCGGTGCACCAGTGTCATGACCGAAGACTGCCTTGGATCCAGAGCGGACGGAATCACCTGTATGGGGTATACGCGATAAAACAGTCTTATCTGTACTATTCGCCCATGCTCGCCACCCACAACTGGCCCCTCCCAGTCAAGCTGGGGGGCGCGCTCGTCCTCCCGGTGGTGATCGCGCTGCTGCTGGCCGGGCTGTGGGTCCGCTCGTCGCTTGCTTCATCCGATGCGTACGCGCGGACCGGCGGGCTCCTGCAGTTGGCTGACCGGGGGACGGATCTCGTGCACGCGCTGGCGGCCGAGCGCGACCTGGTAACGGCGTACGCCGCCGGCCGCCGGGGCCCGGTGGGCACCGACGTCACCCAGCAGCAGTCCACAGTGGACAGCATGGCGAGCAGGTTCCGGTTGGCGGCTGCCGGCGTCGAGGACGACCGCCGCCAGCAGGTCGGGGCCGTGGTCGACCGGCTGGACGGTCTGGCCGGAGTTCGACGCGTCGCCCTGTCCACGAAGCTGCCGGCGGTCGCGGCGATGTCCGAGTACACGAGGGTCATCGAGGACCTGCTCGACCTCGAGCGCAGCCTGCTCGCGCTGTCCAGCGAGACCGGTCTGGGTCGAGTCGGCCGGGCGCTCGCCGCGCTGTCCACCGCGCAGGAGCTCACCTCGCGACAGCGGGCGCAACTGGCGATCGGGCTCACCGTTGGCCGGCTCGACGCCGGCGGTGCCGGGGCTTTGCTCGCCACCCGTGCGCAGTTGGCGGCGGCGAACCGGGACTTCGTCGCCTCGGCCAGCCCGGCCCAACGTCAGCTCTACCAGGACACCGTCACAGGTCCGGCGTCCGACCGGGTCGAGCAGATCATGCGCACGGTGCTCCTGCGGTCCGGCAGCTCCTCGCTCGGGATCGCGGTCGACGAGTCGTTCCGAGCGACCACCACCATGGTGGAGCTGCTGCGTCGGGTCGAGCAGGCATTGCTGGACACGCTCCTGGAGCGCACCGGGAGCCTGCGGTGGCAGGAGCGGCGACGGGCGCTGCAGGGCGGCGGGATGCTGCTGGCGGTGCTTCTGCTGGCGCTGCTGATCTCCTTCGGGGTGACTCGGTCGATGCTGCGGTCCGTGCGCGTGCTCCGCTCGAACGCGCTGAAGCTGGCCCACTGGAGGCCACCGGAGCCGAACCGGCGACCGGCCCAGCGCCGGCCGGGTCTCGGCGCACCGCCGGTCCTGGACTCGGGCGACGAGATCGGCCAGATCGCATGCGCCTTCGATGTCCTGCACAGGCGCAGCCTTCGGCTGGCGGCCGAGCAGGCAGAGCTCCGCAGCAACGTCAGCTCGATGTTCGTGAACCTGTCCCGCCGGACGCAGGGACTGATCGAGCGGCAGCTGACGCTGGTTCACCAGCTGCGGACCGGCGAGCAGCACCCGGGTGAGGCAGCCGCCCTGGCCGAACTCGATCGTCTGGCCAACCGGCTGCGGCGAAACTCGGAGAACCTGCTGGCGCTGGCGGGCGAGGAGTCCCGTCGTCGCTGCCCCGGGTCGGTCCCGCTCATCGGCGTGCTGCGCACGGCGGTGTCCGAAGTGGAGCATCATGGTCGGGTCCGGTTGTCCGCCGTCCCGGACGCCGAGATCGCCGGCCACGCCGTGAACCACCTCCGGCACCTGCTCGCAGAGCTGCTGGAGAACGCGACCGCGTACTCGCCGCCGCAGTCCACTGTGGTCGTCCACGGGCGGCGACTGTCCGACGGCGGGGCACTCGTGGAGATCGTGGACTCCGGGCTCGGCATGACTGCGGCGCAACTCGCGGAGGCGAACCAGCGGCTGACCACTCCGCCGCCGGTCGACGTCGCGCTGTCGCGGATGATGGGCCTGCTCGTCGTCGGCCGGCTCGCGGCTCGGCACCGGATGGTGGTCCGGCTGCGGCGGTCCGAGCCCGGGGGCGTGGCCGCGTTCGTCCGGATACCGGCGCCCGTTCTGGTCGGCGCGCACCGGCGGGTGCCCGCGACGACTCAGGCGACTCCGGTGCGGTGCCTGCCCCCGGTGCGTTCACTACCTCCGGTGCTTCCGGTTCCCGCTGGGCTGCCCGGTCCCGGACTGCCCGCGGTGCTTCCGGTTTCCGCAGGGCTGCCCGGTCCGGTCGCCACGGGGCGGGATTTGGGCAGTTACGGCGGTGTCGGCGGTAGGCCGCTCGGGTACATGATCAGAACCGTCGGCGTGTCCCCTGGACCCGGCACCGCCGTCGGGCAGGCTGACGGGCGAGGAACGGAGCGGGCCCAGGAGGATCGAGTGGGAGGACACGAGGTGGTGGCGCCGCGGTCCGAGGAGTGGTTCGGCGACCGCGCGCCCGCCGCCGGGGACGACGCGACCGCGGACGCCGGACGGGAGCGCGGTCCGGAGCCGACCCCCAGCAGCGGCGGGACCACCCCGGCCGGCCTGCCGCGGCGGATCCCCAGGGCGCAGTTGGACGCCAGTGCGTTCCGCGGCGCGGAGCCGGGGCCCTCCACGGGCGACGTCCCGGAGCGACCGAGCCGGTCCCCGGACGAGGTGCGCAGCCGGCTCGAGAAATACCACCACGGTGTCCGGCGCGGGCGGCAGCCCGACGACGACCAGGCCTGATGTCCCGGTCGCGGTGGACCTGAACGCGGACGTCGGCGAGTCGTACGGGGCCTGGATCCTCGGCGAGGACGAGGCCGTCCTGGACGTCGTGACGAGCGCGAACGTGGCATGCGGGTTCCACGCGGGTGATCCGCTGACCCTGCTGCGTACGGTGACCGCCGCGGCAGACCGGGGTGTCGTGGTCGGCGCGCAGGTGTCCTACCCGGACCTGGTCGGCTTCGGCCGACGCGACATGGAGCTTGCGCCCGAGGAGATCACCGCCGACGTGCTCTACCAGGTCGGAGCCCTCGACGGGATCGCTCGCGCGGCGGGCACCGGGGTGTCGTACGTGAAGCCGCACGGCGCCCTCTACAACCGGCTGGCACGCGACGGGGCGACCGCTGCCGCCGTGGCGGAGGCCGTCCGCCGTTACGACTCCACGCTGCCGATGCTGCTGCTCGCCGGGTCGGTCGGTCTGCGGGCGGTGGCCGAGGCAGGGTTGTCGACGGTGGGGGAGTGCTTCGCCGA
>DASPYH010000021.1:0-3509 GCA_035636875.1 Mycobacteriales bacterium
GGTGGGCGTGGCCGGGCCGGCCGAGGTCCTGCACGGTGGTGAGCGGGCCCGCGCGGACGACCGTGAGCAGGCTCACGAGAGCACGAACCGGACCCGGGTGCCGGGTGCGAGCAGGGCCGGCGGGTCGCGTTCGGTGTCCCACAGGACCACGTCGGTGTGCCCGAGCAGTTGCCAGCCGCCGGGGGAACGGCGCGGGTAGACGCCGGAGAACTCGCCGGCGATCCCTACCGAGCCGGCCTCCACCGCGGTCCGCGGGGTAGCCCGGCGCGGGACGTGCAGTTCGGCGGGCAGGCCGGTGAGGTACGCGAAGCCGGGGGCGAAGCCGCAGAAGGCGACCACGAAGTCGGTGCCGGCGTGCCGCCGTACGACTTCGCCCGCGGGCAGCCCGGTCAGCTCGGCGACGTCCGCCAGGTCCGGCCCGTCGTACGCCACCGGCAGCTCGACGGCCGGCCCTTCCGCCGCCGGCGCCGCGGTCAGGTCGCCGAGCAGCGCGGCCAGGTCCGGCAGCGGACCACCCTCGACCAGCACGGTCCGCGCCGCCGGCACCACCTCGACCACCCCCGGCAGCTCGCCGGCCGCCCGCAGCTCCAGCAACCGCCGGTACGCCGCTCGCACCTCGCCGGCCGAGTCGAGCTCGACCAGCGCCGCCGCCCAGCCGACGGACCGGACGATCATCCGGCGGGCTGGACGAGCTCGACCAGGACTCCGCCCGCGTCCTTCGGATGGACGAAGTTGACTCGCGAGCCGGCCGTGCCGCGCCTTGCCGTGTCGTACAGCAGCCGCAGCCCCCGGTCGCGCAGCGTCGCCGCCACCGCCTCCACGTCGTCGACCGCGTACGCCACCTGCTGCACTCCCGGCCCGCTCCGGTCGAGGAACCGGGCGATCGCCGAGTCCGGCCGCAGCGGCGCCAGCAACTGGATGCGCGTCTCGCCGTCGCCGACGGCGAGCATCGCCTCCCGCACTCCCTGCTGCTCGTTGATCTCCTCGTGCACCGCGTGCACGCCGAACGTCCGGGCGTACCAGGCGATGGCCTCGTCCAGGTCCGCGACGGCGATGCCCACGTGGTCGATGCGGCGGAACATGACCGGACGGTATCCGGCCCGGACCGGAGGAGGGGTGTGCTCCGTCACAGGAAGTCGGGCGCGATGCCGGCGGTAAAGTCAAGGTGACTTCGATGTGTCAGCGGGAGGCGAGCATGCCCGGATCGGTGATCGTGAGTGGTGCGCGGACGCCGATAGGGCGCCTGCTCGGCTCGCTGAAGGACTTCACGGCGATGGACCTCGGCGGCGTCGCGATCCGGGCCGCGCTGGAGCGCGCGGGCATCGCGGGCGACCAGGTCGACTACGTGATCATGGGTCAGGTGCTTCAGGCCGGTGCCGGCCAGATCCCGGCCCGCCAGGCCGCGGTCAAGGGCGGCATCCCGATGACCGTGCCGGCGCTGACGATCAACAAGGTGTGCCTGTCCGGGCTGGACGCGATCGCGCTGGCCGACCAGCTGATCGGTGCGGGCGAGTTCGACGTCGTGGTCGCCGGCGGCATGGAGTCGATGACGAACGCGCCGCACCTGCTGCCCGGTGCCCGACAAGGCTACAAGTACGGCTCGGTCGAGGTGCTCGACGCGACGGCGTACGACGGGCTGACCGACGCGTTCGACCATGTCGCGATGGGTGCGTCCACCGAGCGGCACAACGCGGGCCTGGACATCTCCCGGCAGGAGCAGGACGAGTTCGGCGCCCGCTCGCACCAGCGAGCCGCCGAGGCGCAGAAGAACGGCCTCTTCGACGAGGAGGTCGTGCCCGTGCAGATCCCGCAGCGCAAGGCCGACCCGGTCGAGTTCCGCGAGGACGAGGGCATCCGCGCGGACACCACGGCGGAGTCGCTGGGCCGGCTCAAGCCGGCCTTCGCGAGGGACGGCACCATCACCGCCGGCACGTCGTCGCAGATCTCCGACGGCGCCTGCGCGGTCGTCGTCATGTCCCGGGCGAAGGCGGAGGAGCTCGGCTCGCCGATTCTCGCGGAGATCGGCGCGCACGGCGTCGTCGCCGGTCCGGACAACTCGCTGCAGTCGCAGCCGGCCAACGCCATCCGCAAGGCGCTGGGGCGCGAAGGGCTGCAGCCGTCCGACCTGGACCTGGTCGAGATCAACGAGGCGTTCGCCGCGGTCGGGATCCAGTCCACCCGGGAGCTCGGGCTGGACCCGGAGCGGGTGAACGTCGACGGCGGCGCGATCGCGCTCGGCCACCCGATCGGGATGAGCGGCGCCCGGATCGCGCTGCACCTCGTGCTCGAGCTGCGGCGCCGGGGCGGTGGGATCGGCGCTGCCGGACTGTGCGGCGGCGGCGGGCAGGGCGACGCGCTGGTGCTCCGCGTCCCGCGCCCGTGAGCGCTCTGCCACGGGGCGCGAGCGAGTGGGCGGGGTGACCGCACCGGCGCTGCGCCGGGGGGCGGACGTCGGCACGCTCGTCGAGCGGGCGCGGTCGGGCGACCCCCGGGCCGTCGCGCGGCTCATCTCGCTGGTCGAGGACGCCTCGCCCGCGCTGCGCGCGGTGGCCGCCGGGCTCGCGCCGCACTCCGGTGGGGCGCGGGTCGTCGGGGTGACCGGTTCGCCCGGGGTTGGCAAGTCGACGTCGACATCCGTGCTGGTCAAGGCACTGCGGGCGGGTGGCTCCCGGGTCGGGGTGCTCGCGGTCGACCCCTCCTCGCCGTTCTCGGGCGGGGCACTGCTGGGCGACCGCGTCCGCATGCAGGACCACGCCACCGACGGAGGGGTCTTCATCCGGTCGATGGCCTCGCGCGGGCACCTCGGTGGGCTCGCCTGGGCGACTCCTCAGGCGATCCGCGTCCTGGACGCCGCGGGCTGCGACATCGTCCTCGTCGAGACCGTCGGCGTCGGCCAGGCCGAGGTCGAGGTCGCCTCCACCGCGGACACCACGCTGGTGCTCCTCGCCCCCGGCATGGGCGACGGCATCCAGGCGGCGAAAGCAGGCATCCTCGAGGTCGCCGACGTCCTGGTGGTCAACAAGGCCGACCGGGACGGCGCGGACCAGACGGTCCGCGACCTGCGCTACATGCAGTCGCTCGGCGGTCGGCACTCCGAGGCCGGTGCCTGGCGACCGCCGATCGTCAAGACCGTCGCATCCCGGGGCGAGGGCATCGACGATCTGCTCGCGGCACTCGACAAGCACGCCGGGTGGCTGGAGCGCAGCGGCGAGGGGGACCGCCGCCGCCGCGCCCGGGCCGCCGCCGAGGTGGAGGCGATCGCGCTGTCGCAGCTGCGGGAGCGGATCGGCGACGTGCACGGGTCGGCCGCGCTGGACGCCCTCGCCGCCCGCGTGGTGGCCGGCGACCTGGATCCCTACACGGCCGCGGACGACCTGGTCGCCACCCTGACCAGCTGACTGTGCGCTGACGCCGGGCAGAGCATCCTTCTACTCCACGCCCCGGCGTACCCGCGACCTTGATCGCGCTCGGTGCACCGACGCCGAGCAGAGCATCCTTCTACGGCTCGG
>DASPYH010000022.1:0-4489 GCA_035636875.1 Mycobacteriales bacterium
CCGAGCGACCGGGCCAGGCGCTGGTTGCCGTCCCCGCGCGTCAGCACGTGCACGCGAAGTCCCTGCCGCAGCGCGACCTGCGCGGCGAGGTGGCCGGACCCGCCGAAGCCGTAGATGCCCAGGCTGCCGCCGGGCCGCACCGCGGCCGAGCGCAGCGCCCGGTAGCCGATGATCCCGGAGCACAGCAGCGGCGCCGCCGCCTCGTCGTCGAGGCCGTCGGGCAGGCGGTAGGCGTACTCCTCGGCGGCAAGGCAGGCCTCGGCGTATCCGCCCTCGACGTCCCACCCGGTGAACGTCGGGTGCAGGCACAGGTTCTCCGCCCCGCGGCGGCAGAACCGGCACCGGCCGTCGGTGCCGCCGAGCCACGCCACCCCGATCCGTTCCCCGACCGCGAACCGGCCGGCGCCCGGACCGAGCGCGTCGACCGTCCCGACCACCTCGTGCCCGGGCGTGACGCCGGCGCTCCGGGGCGGCAGGTCACCCTCGACCAGGTGCAGGTCCGTACGGCAGACCCCGCAGCAGCGGACCAGCACCCGGACCTGACCGGGCCCCGGCTCGGGCAGCGGCCGCTCCACCAGCCGCAGCGGCCGCCCCTCGATCGGTCCTGGCTCCTCGACGACCCACGCACGCATCGACGGACCTCCCGACTCGGTTCAGCCCAGTAGACAATGTGCGCTCCGGTCGGGTATAGGCAGCACCGGTGCCGGCCGGCTGAGAGTTAGGCGTGTCCCGCCCTAGCGGCGTGCGGGCTCCCGCTCGTCGGCGACTTGAACCTCAGCCGCACCGGCAGACGTGCCCAGCAGCCGGCCGAGCGTGCGCGGCCGCACCAGGAACGCCTCGGCCTCGAGCCCGGCCAGGGCGATCCTCGGCAGGTCCCGGGTGGCTGGGAACGACAGGTAGCGGGGCGTCCAGTCGGGACAGAACTTGGCGTTGAAGCGGTAGAGCGTCTCGATCTGCCACCACCGGGACGCGAAGACCAGCACCATCCGCCACAGCCGGGACACCGGCCCGGCGCCGATCCGCTCGCCCCGGGCCAACGCGGCCCGGAAGGCGGCGAAGTTGAGCGACAGCCTCGTCACCCCGAGGTCGGGCGCCGCGGCGATCATCGCGACGATCAGCAGCTCGTTGAGGCCGTTCTCCGCGCTCCGGTCGCGGCGCATCAGGTCGAGGGAGAGCCCGTCCGGCCCCCACGGCACGAAGTGCAGCAGGCCACGCAGCGCGCCGTCGCGGTGCGCCGTCACCACGACGCAGTCGGCGTCGGCCGGGTCGCCGAGCCGGGACAGGGCCATCGAGAAGCCGCGCTCGACGCCGCCCCCACGCCATGCCCGGGCCGCGGCAACGAGCTCGGTCAGCTCGTTCGGGCCAAGCTCACCCACCCGGCGCACCCGCGCCGCATAGCCGGCCCGTTCGACCCGGGCCACAGCCTGCCGGACGCACCGCATCGCCCGGCCCTCGAGCGTGAACTGCGGCACCGAGACGACCGCCTCGTCACCCAGCTCGTACGCGTGCAGCCCGTGCCGGCCGTAGACGGTCGCGCCCAGCTCACTGCAGCCCACCACGGCCGGCACCCAGGCGTGCCGCCGGGCCAGCTCGAGCATCTCCCCGACGGCGCCAGGCCAGGCCTCCGGATCGCCGATCGGGTCGCCGCTGGCGAGCAGCACGCCGTGCACCACCCGGTAGCAGATCGCCGCCTTGCCGGTCGGCGACCACACCACGCTCTTGTCCCGGCGCAGTGCGAAGTAGCCGAGCGAGTCCCGCCGCCCGTGCCGAGCCAGCAGCTCACGCAGCCGGCCCTCGTCGACCGGGCCCAGGCGGCCGGGCGGCTCGGCCGGGCGGAGCACGAAATAGGCGGTGACCAGTGCGGTGAGCAACCCGAAGCCGAGCAGCGTCGCGATCACGACGTCCTCGGCGCGGTCGCTTCGAAACCGCAGCGGGCCGGAGATCCCGACCAGCCCGAGCAGCACGTGGCGCAGCCGGTCGCCGACGGAGGGGTGGCCCAGCACCCGCTGGTCGTACGCCTGCAGCAGCAGCATCCCGAGCGTGACGTCCAGCACGAGCAGCTGGGCGAACCGGCGGACGCCGAGCCACCGGGTGGTCGGGTCGCCCTCGGCGTAGAACTCGCGCCGCGCGGCCACCAGCAGGCCGAGCACGCCGAGGGAGATCGCGGCCTCCTCCACGTCGAGGCCCTTCGCCATGTGCGAGGCTGCGACGACGACCACCACGACGACCGCGATCCGCCAGGCCCGCCGCTTGCGGCGCCGCAACCCCCCGGCCAGGTAGAGCAGCAGCACGCCGAGCGACGCCGCCGCGGCCGTGGCGGTCGCCGATGCCGGCACCGGGATGACCGGGGCCAGCACGCGCAGCCGGTCCCGCTGCGCCGGCAGCAGCGCGCTGGCCACGGTCAGCGCACCCAGGGCCCAGGTCAGCCCGGCCACCGCGGTCGCGACGCGGCGCGACACGGCGTCGGAGCGGGGCGGTCGCGCGGGTAGCCGCGACCGCCCCGGCTCCCCTGAACGCGGCACCGCCGGGGTCCGGGGCGGTGCCGCTGACGGGCGGCTCAGTGCGGTGGCGACCACGGCGAAGGCGAGCAGGTCCGCCGCGAGCGCCAGCGTCCCGTCCGGCGACGACCAGCGACCCACGTCGGCGCTGGCCCCCGGCCAGCCGACGACACGGCTGAGCAGGTATGCGGCAGCGGCGGCGGCCGCGACGGCGCCAGCGCCGACCCAGTCCGCCCGGGTTGCCCGCAGCCCCAGCAGGGCGGCGGCCGCGGCGGCCGCGGCGGCGAACGCCACCATGCCCGCGTCGAGGTAGTCCGCCCGGGCACCCCAGTCGCGCAGCGCGGCGAGATGCGCCACCGCTACCGCCGTCAGGCCGAGGACGCCGGCGCCACGCCAGATAATGGACGACGTCGCCGGACCGTCAACCGGTGCGGCACGGGTCACGCGAACTCCTCGGGAGGTGTGGTGGGCATGATCGGGCATGGGGGCCTGAGCCTGCCGGACGGGGCATCCTCGACGCTAGGAGCCGACCGGTCAATGACCGCGCCGGCACCGGTCAGCGGACGGTCAACGTCTGGACCCGCGGCGCCGCCCGAGCAGGCCCGGCTGGTTCCGGTCCGCCGGGCGGTGGGCTCGGCGATCCTGCTGGTCGCGGTCCTGGCTGTCGCGCTCTTCGCCGTCCCGCTCGCGCTCGCCGCCAGCCACCTCTACCGGGACGAGGCGGTGGGCCGGCTGTCCGCCGAGGCGAGCCGCGCGGCCGGCCGGCTCTCCGGGGCGACGCTCGCCGCCGGCGCCGTACCGGTCAGGCTCCCGCCGCCACGGCATGCCGGAACCCTGCTGGCCCTCTACACCGGCAACGGAGACCGGGTGGCCGGCGAGGGCCCGGCGCAAAGCCCGCTGGCAAGGGCGGTCGCCGCGGACGGGGACGAGCACGAGGAGCTGTCCGGCGGGGAGTTGGCGGTCGCCGTGCCGCTGCATGCCGGCCGGCAGGACGTGATCGTCCGGGCCGCGATGCCCTACGAGGACGTGCTCGACAAGACCTGGACGACCTTCGGTGCGATGAGCCTGCTCGGCGTCGCCGTGCTCGGCTTCGCCGCGCTACTGGCCCACCGGGAGGCCGGGCGGATCGCGGCCCCGCTCGAGGCGCTGACCCGCGCGGCGCACGCCCTCGGTGCTGGCGACTTCCGGGTCCGGCCGGTCGCCTCCCGGGTCTACGAGGCGGCGGCGGCGGGGCACGCGCTCGAGGTCACCGCCCGGCGGCTCGGCTCGCTGCTGGACCGGGAACGCTCGTTCACCAGCGATGCCTCCCACCAGATCCGCACGCCGCTGACCGCGTTGCGCCTCGGCCTGGAGCGGGCGCTGATCACACCGGGTGCCGACCATGCGGCGGCGATCGGCGAGGCGCTGGACCGGATCGACCGAGTGGAGTCCACCGTGGACGAGCTGCTGGCGCGGGTGCGGGACACGCTCGCCCCGGCGGAGCCGACGGACCTCGCGGCGGCCGTCGAGCAGGCCGCCGCCGAGCGGTGGCGGGAGCTCGCCCGCGACGGCGGGCGAGCGCTGCGGCTGCGAGCGGAGCCCGGCCTGCCGGCCGCCGCCGCCTCGCCCGCGGTGCTGCACCAGGTGCTGGACGTGCTGGTCACGAACGCGCTCGAACACGGCGCAGGCACCGTCACCGTCGCCGTCCGCTCCGCCGTCGGCGGCCTCGCCGTGGACGTGTCCGACGAGGGACCCGGCTTCGACGAGGGCTCGCTCGCGGCCGCGTTCCACCGCTCCGACCCGCGCGCCCGGGGCACCGGGATCGGCCTTGCCCTCGCCCGCGACCTCGCGCAGTCCGTGGGCGGTCGCCTGGTCGTGGCCGGTCCGGGTCCGCGGCCGGTGGTGACGCTGCTGCTGCATCGCTGGTCCGACCCCACGGCATACTCGCAGCGTGCCGCCGACCGTGCCTGAGCTGCTGCTCGTCGAGGACGACGAGGAGATCGGCGGCCAGC
>DASPYH010000023.1:0-3763 GCA_035636875.1 Mycobacteriales bacterium
TCATGCCCGACCATCACACTCAGACCACCCCGTTCGACGTTGCCCTCCGTGGTTACGACCGTGACCAGGTCGACGCCCACCTCGCCTCGATCGAGTCCGAGTTCACCAGCGCGCTCGGCGAGCGAGACCGGCTGGCCGACCGCGTCAAGCAGCTCGAGACCCGCGTCGAGGAGCTGCACCTGCAGCCATCGGGCGCGGACGACCAGGACGAGTCCGACCGCTCCCCGCTGACCGGTTTCGGCGCCCGGGTCGAGAAGATCCTGCGGATCGCGGAGGACGAGGCCACCGCGGTCCGTGAGGAGACCCGCGAGGAGATCGAGCGGGAGCGGCACCAGGCGTCCAAGCGGATCGGCGCGATCCGCGAGGCCGCCGAGAAGGATGCGGCCGCGCACCGGCGCAAGGTCGAGCAGGAGGCCGCCCAGCTGCTGGACAAGGCCCGCCAGGAGGCTGCCCGGGTCCGGGCCGAGGCCGAGGCGCACGGGCATGCCACCCGGGAGGAGGCCAGCGGGCACCTCGAGGCGGTGCGGGCCAAGGCCGCGCAGGCCGCGGCGGACTTCGAGACCGCGCTCGCGAAGCGGCGGCAGAAGGCCGAGACCGACCACATCGCCCGCACCGAGACGGCCGAGCGGTCGCTCGCCGAGACGGTGGCGCGGACCGACCAGCTGCGCGCGGAGGCGGAGAAGATGCGGGCCGAAGCCGAGCGGCGCTCCCAGGAGATGCTGCAGGCGGCGCAGCGCGAGTCCGGCGAGCTGGTCGCCGAGGCCCGCGCGCAGGCCGAGCGCACCCGCCGGGAGAGCGAGCGCGACCTGTCCGCGCTGTCCAAGCGCCGCGACGCGATCACCGAGCAGCTGCGCAACGTCCGGGAGATGCTGAGCACGCTCACCGGCGGCGTCGTGTCGGCGGTCTCGGCTCCGGCCGACTCCGACCCGGCGGCCGACGACGACGGCGCCGTCCCGCCGCCACCACGCGGGTCCGGGGGGCGCCAGCAGCGCGCTGACATCAGCGGCCGCCGGCCGTAGACCGGCCCGGGTGGCGGCCTCTTCGGCGCCCGCCGGGCGCAGGCTCGCCCGAGGTCGTGCCGTCGCGACCGCCGTGCGCGGCCACTGCCGGGGCGGCAGGTGGGCTCGGACCTGGTTCCGGTGACCGTGCGTGCGCCGTCACCTGGCCGATGCCGTCCGGGGCCGGTCAGATCCGGACCGCGTACACCACGACGTTGTCCCGGTACGAGCGCCTGGCGTAGTCGAACGAGCCGCCGCAGGTGATCAGCCGCAGTGCCCGGTCGGGGGTGGGACCGTGCACCCGCTGCGTCGGGAACGCGTCCTTGGGGTAGCGCTCGACGGCGGTCACGGCGAACCGGGCCGTGCTTCCGTCCGAGCGCGCGACCTGGACGACGTCCCCGGGGTGGAGTTCCCGCAGGCGGAAGAAGACCGCCGGGCCGGACCGGGAGTCGACGTGCCCGGCGATCACCGCCGGCCCGGGGTCGCCCGGCGCCGGCCCGTCGACGTACCAGCCGGCCTGGCCGAAGTCGGCCGGTGCCTGCAGCTCGCCGGTCCTGCCGTCCAGTCGCAGCGGGACCAGCGGGGACCGGACGCCGATCGCCGGGATCGAGACCGACAGCGGCCGGACCGCGTCCACCGCCCGTACCGTCGGCGCGGCGACGGGCGACTGCGGGGCCGGCACCGGTCCCCAGCGGCCGGACGGCACCTGGGTGGCCGTAGCCGACGGGGACCCGGCGGACGGGGACCCGGTCGCGCGGGCGTCCGAAGCCCCGGCACCGGCGCCGCAGCCGGCCAGGACGAGGCCGACACCGGCGGTGGCGATCCAGCCGGCGACCGGACGGCCCGTCCGCCGGCGCCGCCCGCCGGCCCGGCACCGGCCGCCCGCCCCACCTGCGGGGCGGGCGTCGACCGGCGTGCCGGGCGGCGGGCTTCCCGTCACCGGCGCGGCGCTGCCGCGGTTCGGCGGGACCGGACGAGCGCGAAACACGCGGCCGCGAGCAGGACGGCGCCGAGCCCGCTGGCACCGAGCGGCAACCGCCCCGGCGCGCCCGGCCGGGGCGCCGTGCCGCCGCCGCCGGTCTCGACCGCACCGCTCGGCGTGACCGCCGCGGAGATGGCGTCGGCGTGGGTGGCCAGCGTCAGCCCGCCGTCGGGGGCGTCGAGGACGACGAGCGAGTAGACGGCGCCGGCGGACAGCGTCACGGCGGAAGTCGCCTTCAGGTCGGCCTGGTCGGTCGAGGACACCTGCAGCGTCCACCGGCCGGCTGGCACCTCGGCGTACGGCGTGGACTTGGCGAAGGCGATCCCGCTGGCAACGGGCGGCCCGTTGACCGCCTGCACCGCGACGGTCTTGGCGCGCGCTGAGCCCTGCAGGACCCGGACCCGGACGTCGCCCTGCTTCGGCAGGGTCAGGTCGTCGGAGATGACCGCCAGCCCCAGGTCGGCGTACGGCCCGACTCCGGCGACCGTGAACGCCTTGCCGGACGCGGCGTTGACGTTGGTGGACAGCACGGGCGGACTGGATGCCGGGGCGCCGGCGGGCCGCATGCTCACCGCGTAGCGGTCCGGCTGCAGCCGCTGGTACGCCGAGACCGCGCCGTAGCCGACGCCGCGGATCACCAGCTTCCAGTCCGGCCGGGTGTACGACGTCATGTAGACGTCCACGTTCGGTGTGTCCGGGGACAGGTGGGCTAGCCGGACGTAGCTCGGCTGGGCGGCGGCGGCGGGACCGGCAGCGGCGATCGAGCCGGCCGCCGCGCCGATCAGAGCGAGCACGGCGGCGACGCCGAGCCTCAGCACCGTCCTGGTTGGAGTACGGGTCATGGTACCTCCAGGGAGAGCGGGAATTGTCGGGGTGGTGCCGAGGGGTCTGGGTGCGGCCGCGCTACGGGGGCAGCAGTCCGGTGGCGCCGAGCGCGTCGAAGCGGACCACCAGCACGCTCGTGCCGCCCTCGTCGGACAGCTCGGTGCCGGCCGGGCGGTACGGCGGCTGCTGGGCCCGCAGCCACTGGTCGAGCGTGGTGACGACGGTCGCGCCGGCGCGGGCGGGCTCACCGTCGATCGTGCTGACGGCGACCAGCCGGCGCGGCAGCCGGGGGTCTTCGCCGGGCACCGCCGGGAAGTCGACGACGGTGAGCGCGTGCTGACCGCTGATCGCGGCGAGTACGGACAGCGGGCGCGAGTCGACGGCGCCGCGGCGCAGCAGCGCGGCGGCCCCGGGCTGCAGGCCGAGCTTCGGGTTGCGGGCGAGCCCGGCGCCGGCGTCGATCCGGGTGGACGCGTCCCGCAAAGCCTCGGCGGCCGCATCCGGGTCCGTCACCACCCTGCGGACCTCGACCCGGTCGTCCCCCTCGCCGAAGGCCGCCACCGGCGACGAGCTCTGCCGCGCCAGCCGGGCCGCGTCCGCGGGGTCGGCGCCGAGCAGCACCCTGTCCCGCCCGACCGTGTAGCGGCACTCGGCCCAGCCGCCCGGCCACCCCGCCCGGTCCGGCCCGAGCCCGCCGACCGGGGCGAGCTGGTCGACCGGATATCCCGCGTCCACCAGCGCCGCCCACATCGCGTCGTCGACGGCCAGCCTCGGCCGGCTCGGCAGGTTGGCCAGCACCCACCCGCGGGCGCCGTCGATCGCCCGCTGGTCGGAGGTGTCGGCGCTCCCGCCGAGGTGACGGGCCGAAGGAACCCAGGCGATCGCGGCGAGTGCCACCAGCACTCCGGCGACCGCGGCGGGGGCCCAGGCGGGCCAGCCGCGCGAGGCGGCTTGGCCC
>DASPYH010000024.1:0-4327 GCA_035636875.1 Mycobacteriales bacterium
ACGTCGAGGATCGGGTTCCACCGGTCGGCGAAGTCCTGGTAGCCGGCGTCCACCATGGACACCGGCACCGGCGGGAACATCGCCACCGTCTTCCAGATGGCCGAGCCGGTGAAACCGATCACTGTGGACACACCGAGCCGTGCCGCCGCCCGGGCCGTGTCCTTCATCTCCTCCGCGGCCCGCTGCCGGACGCCCTCGGGCGACCCGTCGCCCCAGATGCGCGCCGGCAGGATGCCCTGGTGCCGCTGGTCGATCGGGTCGTCGCACACCGCCTGCCCGACCAGGTGGTTGGAGATCGCGAAGACCTGCAGCGAGTGCTTGGCCAGGACAGCCTTCCGGTCGTCCACATAGGACGGGTCGGAGACGGCGCGGTCCACTTCGAAGTGGTCGCCCCAGCAGGCGATCTCCAGCCCGTCGTAGCCCCATTCGGCGGCGAGCCGGCACACCTCCTCGAACGGCAGGTCGGCCCACTGGCCCGTGAACAGCGTGACTGGTCGGGGCATGGGAGAGTCCTCCTCGGATTCGGGTGTCAGCGGGTGACCGCCTGCTCCACCTCGGCCAGGCGGAGCAGGAGGTCCTTGACGTCGGTGGCGGACACCCGCTCCGGCACGGTGTCCGGGCTGGAACACAGCAGCACCGGCGAGTCGTCCACATCGGACTCGGCGGGCAGCCGTCCGTGCGAGCCGCGGACCGGAGCGGGGTCCAGCGGCACCACGGACATCGTGTAGCGCAGGCCCAGCCTCTTGCGCAGCAGCGCGGCGGCCGCCCTCGCCTTGACGAGCCGGTCGGTGGGGTCGAGGAACAGCTCGGCGGGGTCGTAGCCGGGCTTGCGGTGGATCTCGACGCCGCGTGCGAAGTCGGGTGCCCGCGCGTCGTCGAGCCAGTAGTAGTACGTGAACCACGCGTCCGGGTCGGCGACGCAGACGAGCTCGCCCGCGCGCGGGTGGTCGACGCCGAGGTCGGCCTTGCCGGCGGTGCCGAGCACCTCGGCCACGCCGGGCACGCCGGTGAGCACCGTCCGCACGCCGTCCACGTCGGACGGGTCGCGCACGTAGACGTGGGCTACCTGATGGTCGGAGACGGCGAACGCGCGGGACGTCCAAGGGTCCAGGTACTCCATCCCGGCCTGCTGGTACACCTGCAGCAGCCCGGCCCGACGCAGCGCCCGGTTGACGTCGACGGGCCGGGACACCGGGGTGATGCCGTACTCGGACAGCACCACGACGGATGCGTCCGCGGCGAGGCACGCGTCCAGCAGCGGGGTGAGCACGCCGTCCAGCTCGCGGGCGGCGGCCGCCGCCTGCGGACCAGCCGGCCCGTACCGCTGCAGGTCGTAGTCGAGGTGCGGGAGGTAGACCAGCATCAGGTCCGGCCGGTCGGCCGCCAGCACGGCCCGGGCCGCGGAGGCGATCCAGGCCGAAGACGCGATCCCGGCGCCCGGTCCCCAGTAGTTGAACAGCGGGAACGCGCCCAGCGAGCCGAGGAGCCGGTCGTGCAGCTCCGGTGGCCGCGTGTAGCAGTCCGGGGACTTGCGGCCGTCGGCGTGGTAGATCGGGCGGGGGGTGACCAGCAGGTCGGTGGCCGCGCCCATCGCGTACCACCAGCACAGGTTCGCCACCCGGTAGCCGGGCACCGCCCGCCGCGCCGCTTCCCAGACCCGCTCCCCCTGCACCAGCGCGTTGTGCTGTCGCCAGAGCAGGACCTCGCCCAGGTCCCGGAAGTACCAGCCGTTTCCGACGATGCCGTGTCCGGAGGCGGGCAGTCCGGTGAGCATGGACGACTGGACCGTGCAGGTGACCGCCGGGAAGGTCGGGTCGAGCCGGGCCTGCGACCCGGAGTCGGCGAAGGCCGACAGCCGCGGCATCTGTGCCAGTGCCCGCGGGGTGAGCCCGACTATGTCGAGCACGACGACCGTCCTCATGCGACCTCCTCGAGGCCGATCTCCAGGAGCCGGCACCGGGTCCAGTCCAGCTCGGCGGCGATGCCGGCGACGAGCTCGCCGTCCCCCCTCGGTCTCGCCGCCGGCGGCAGCACCTGCCAGGTGTACGTCTCCACCTCGAGGTGGGCGGTGAGCGCGCGCGGGCCGCCGAGCAGCACCCGCAGGGTGCGGACCAGCTCCTCGCTCGTACTGCGCAGCGGGCTCGCGGGGGCGGCGTGCAGCGGCACGTGGAAGTGCACCCGCCACGGCGCCCCGCCGGGCAGGCCACCGGCCAGCGCCTCGTCCAGGTCGTCCGTGCCGACCACGCCGGCGCCTGACGACGTCCGCACCTGGTGCAGGTAGCGCGGCTCGGCGAAGCCCCGCAGCACCGCCCGGGCCGCCGCGTCGCCGCCGTCGTCGGCCTGCAGCGCGCAGGACACCTGGGTCTTGACGACCGGCAGGCCGGCGCCGGCCAGCCGCTCGACCGCCGCCGCCGGCTCTTCGAACGCGACGGCGAGGTGGCAGGCGTCCAGGCAGGCACCGATCCGCGGGTCGGCGACCGCCGCCAGGTGCTCGGCCGCATCGGTGGTCGTCTCCACCACGCAGCCAGGCTCGGGCTCGAAGCCCACCCGCACCTCCCGGCCGGTCCGCGCGGACAGTTCGGCGAGCGCGGCGGCGAGCTCGGCCAGGTGCGCCTCCGCGGCCTGCCGCCGGCCGGCGTCCCACGGCTCGCGCCAGGCCAGCGGCAGGGTAGACACGCTGCCGTGTGCAGCGTCGTGCGGCAGCAGACCGGCCAGCACCCCGGCGCAGTCCACCGTGTACCGCAGCCGGTCGGAGCTGGTCCAGTCGGGCCGGTAGACCTCGCCCTTCACCACGTCGTCACCGAAGCCCCGGTACGGGAAGGCGTTGAGGGTGACCGCCTCCAGCCCGCGCTCGGACAGCACTCCGGCGAGCCGGCGCACCCCGCCGGGATCGGCGAGCAGCTCGGTGACCGCGTCCCGGGCCAGCCAGAGGCCGACGCCGAGCCGGTCCACCCCGACCGCCGCCCGCACCGGCGCTGCATACCGGTCCAGCGTCGCGAAAACGCCGGCCAGCGTGTCCGCCGGGTGCACGTTGGCGCAGTACGCGAGGTGGACAGTGGTGCCGTCGGGGTGCAAGAAGCGCATCGCTCAGGCCACCGGCCGGCCGCCGCGCAGCACCGAGTTGCCCGCGAAGACCGCCGCGGGGTCCGGCCCGGCCGCCACGGTCGGCAGCAGCCGGCCGCTCTGCCCGTAGAACGCGACCGGGTTGCGCCACAGCACGGTGTCCACCTCGGACTCGTCGAAACCGGCGGCGCGCATCGCGGCCGCCGTCCTGACCGTCTTCAGTGGATCGCTGCGTCCCCAGTCGGCGGCGGAGTTGACGAGCATCCGCTCCGTGCCCAGCTCCCGCAGCACCTGCACGGTCCGGCGCTCGTCCATCTTCGTGTCCGGGTAGACCGAGAACGCCATCCAGCAGCCGGTGCCCGCGACCAGCGGTGCGGTCAGCTCGTTGAGGTGGTCGACGAGCACCCGTCCCGGGTCGATGCCGGACTCGCGGACGACGTCGAGGGTGCGCCGGGTGCCGGCCGGCTTGTCCCGGTGCGGCGTGTGCACCAGCACCGGCAGGTCGTGCTCGTCCGCGAGGTGCAACTGCGCGGCGAAGACCTCGTCCTCCTCCGGCGTCATGCTGTCGTACCCGACCTCACCGACCGCGACCACGCCGTCCTTCTCCAGGTAGTGCGGCACGACGTCGAGCACCTCGCGCAGCCGCGGGTCGTTGGCCTCCTTCGGGTTGAGCGAGATCGCGCAGTGGTGGGTGATGCCGAACTGGGCCGCCCGGAACCGCTCCCAGCCGATCAGCGAGTCGAAGTAGTCGAGGAAGGTGCCGACGCTGGTGCGCGGCTGGCCCAACCAGAAGGCGGGCTCGCAGACGGCTCGCACGCCGGCGGCGGCCATCCGCTCGTAGTCGTCGGTGGTGCGCGAGGTCATGTGGATGTGCGGGTCGAAGATGCGCACTGCTCACCCCTCCCGAGGAGTCGGCACGTCGACCGCCGGACGCGAGTTCAGGAAGCGCCGGACCGCGGCCCGGCGGGCGGGCGCCGGCGAGTCCAGCTCGGCCAGCACCCCGGCCGCGGCGAGCGCGTCCTGATGCCGGTCCAGGATCAGCCAGGCATCGGCCGGTGCGTCGCGACCGGCCGCGATCCGTTCCCGGACGAAGTCGGCGGCCATCCGGGCGGCGTCGGCGGACACCCGGTCCGGTACGGCGGACACCGGCCCGAGCGGCACGCCCACGAACAGGCACTTGAGCAGGGCCTGCGCGAGTTCCGCGTCGGTGAGCCGGTCCGCGGCGTAGCGGCCACCCGCCGCGGCCGCGACCAGCCGTACGTCG